>NZ_CAJUPA010000012.1 GCF_910588395.1 uncultured Faecalibaculum sp.
TTCATGCATCAAAGAAAGCTTATTTGCAGATTGAATATCGAAACCATCTGTATTCATAGGTGCATAGATTTCCATGGCTAAATTATATCAGGCATTCGTAATCGTTTGCATATAATAGTGGTAGCTGCTGGCAACCCCTGCCCCAGATTGCACATATCTTATTCTCCTCTTCCACTGGATGCCTGACACAGAAGCTCACGAATCACGAAATCAGACCGGATCGCTCTGTCGACGTATGACTGACTCCTGTTTATATCAGCAGTCAGATTCCAAACTCCTCAAACAGCTGCTCCCGTTTCCGGGGATCTTTCATGGCAGCCACGAACTCTGCTTCCCGACCTGCAAGGCTCATGGCATCTCCCAGCAGACTGATCCTGTTTGAAAGGTCTTCTTCCGCCTGCCTGTATCCCTTTCTGTATCCGCGTTTTTCCCCACGTTCTTCCCCGCGCTTTTCACCCAGCATGATTCCATGCCGCTGACCCTGCTCATAGACACCCTGTCCCAGATTGCACATATCCTCGACCTCCTCTTCCACATCCTCGATCACCGGCACATCATAGTTCTCCAGGATCGCCAGCTTTTCTTCTGTCTTCATTGTAGTCGAAAATAAACCCCGCAGTAAATTCCACACCGGTTTTTCCCCTTCCTGATGTCTGGATCTCTCGTTGAATCCCAGGATCATCAGCCTCAGTTTGTCTGCTTCTCCCCACATCCCCGGGATCCCGTCAGTCTCTTCCGTCAATTCCCAGGTGCTGATGGTATTTTCCTCCTGCCCGGCCACGATCCAGATGCTGCACACCGGCAGCATATCGCTGTAACTGCCCTCCAGATACTCCACATTCAGCTGACTGGTGATCTCCTGGGCTCCATAGGCTGTGGCTCTGTCCAGCAGCACATACTTCTCCGGCTTTTCTTTCTGAATCTCGATGTTGATCAGAAACCGTCTGGCTCCCTCCGGAAGCCGGATCCGGAACAGAATGTCGAAGCGGATCTGCCGGCTCCGCTTTTTCTTCTTTCCGTTGTCGTGTTCATCCGGCACATCCTTGTATTCCGTGTTCAGTCCCCGGACCCGCAGATCCGGATGCAGTCTGGTGGTGGAAATCTGGATATCCGGATCGATCATCTCCACGATCTGCGCCACAGTGTATCCCGCCGCCCCCGGCAGCACTTCCTTCAGAAACGCTGCCAGGATCCAGCGGTACCCCAGCAGACGCTTGGCATGGTCGTCATAGAGCGCCTGGCTTTCACTGTCAGAAAGATCCAGGGCAATGTCCGTTGTTCGTTTTGTCATCCAGGCTCCTTTCCGGCTGTTCCAACAGCATACCGGAAAGACTTTTTGATTTCAATATATTATATTATATTTCATATTTGTGAATTAACATCTGCTTCACCTCTCCGAAATCTGCCTGTTCCCGCAGATTTTTGAACACGAATACCACACACCTTCCAGTCCGCATTCAGAAACAATCCCCTGCAAACTCACAGCCTGAAACCAAACTGTTCTTTTCAACTCCTGCCGGATGCGTCAATAATGTGGACAGAAACAAACAAGAGGAAGAAACAGGAGGGTTTGACTATGCTGGCTGACTATCATGTACATTGTGAATTCTCGGATGACTCTGTCTATCCCATGGAAGACGTTGTCCGGGATGCCATTGACCTGGGACTGGAGGAAATCTGTTTCACGGATCATGTGGATTACGGAATCAAAGTGGACTGGGACAGCGGAGAGGAAATCCGCTGGAGAAACGGCGAACCTTTTGCCAATGTGGACTATCCCCGGTATTTCGCCAGAATCGAAGAACTGCAGAACAAATACAAGGGACAGATCCGCATCCGGAAAGGACTGGAGCTGGGCGTTCAGACCCATACTATTCCCGAGTACAACCGGCTTACGGAACAGTACCCTCTGGATTTTGCCATCCTGTCCATTCATCAGGTTCATGACAAAGAGTTCTGGAACGGCGAATTTCAGCAGGGAAAAACCCAGCAGGAGTACAACGATGAGTATTATCAGGAACTGCTGCAGGTGGTGAAAAACTTCAAAAACTACAGCGTACTCGGCCACATGGATCTGATCGTCCGCTATGACAAAGCCGGTGTGTATCCCTTCGAAAAGGAAAAAGATACTATTGCGGAAATCCTGAGAACCGTCATTGCCGATGGCAAGGGAATCGAAGTGAACACCTCTTCGGTGCGGTACGGACTGAAAGACTCGCAGCCGGGCCGGGAAATCCTGAAGCTCTACCGGGAACTGGGCGGACGCATCATCACCATCGGTTCAGACAGTCACAGAAAAGACCACCTGGGGGCCTATATTCAGCCTGCCCGGGACATGCTCAGGGAACTGGGTTATACCGAATTCTGCACCTTTGAAAACGGAAAGCCTGTTTTTCATCCGCTGTAGCCGCCAACGTACCCGGGCAACCCTTTCTTCCGGCAGGATCCGTTGACAGCCTCGCTTCCTGTGCTAAAATGGAACCGCTTGTCAGAGGACTTGCAATCAAATGAGATTGTTGAAGTGGGATAAGTCTGTTTGGGCTGTATCTCACTTTGCTGTATTCACGGGGGTAAAGCCGAAACGGCTTTGCCCCCATTTCCTGTTCTGGAGGTGTGTGAATGAACGCAAAAGCAAAATCTTTGTTTGATTACATCTTCCCTGCCGTAGGCGGCTTGTTTGCAACGTATCTGTACAATGTCGTGGACGGTATTTTAGTTGGCCAGGGCGTGGGAGCTTCAGCCCTGGGAGCAGTCAACATCGGAGTTCCATTCATTACCTTTGTGGTGGCTGTGGCAGCCATGTTTCCCATGGGCGGTGCAACAATCGTGGCAATCAGAATGGGGCGGGGCGATGAAGAAGGAGCCAACCGGGCTTTCATGACCGCTTTTCCCTCACCTTGGCTGTGTCTGTATTTCTGATGGCCGCCGGCATGCTGTTTTCCCGGCAAATTGTGGTCCTGAGCGGAGCCGGAAAGCTGAGTCAGACCATGCAGACTATGTCCGCAGACTATCTGTTTTGCTATTCCGCCTTTTCAGTCCCCATGCTCATGAGCACCTGTCTCTCGGTCTTTGTCAGAAATGACGGTGCCCCGGGTCTTTCCTTTGCCGGCATGTGCACCGGCGCCCTGGCCAACGTCTTTCTGGACTGGCTGTTCATCTTCCCCCTGCACCAGGGAGTGACCGGTGCGGCGGTTGCTTCGAGGCTGGGGCAGATATGTTCCCTCCTGGTGCTGTTGACTCACTTCGCCCGAAAAAAAGGAACACTCCGGATTCAATTCTTCCATTCGGAGGTCGTGCTGATGAAAAAAATCTGCCGGCGCGGGCTGCCGGAATCCGTGACACAGCTGGCAATCCCTGTGACGGCTCTCTGCTATAACTTCATGCTGGCCAGTCTGGTGGGGGACCTTGGTGTCTCCACCTTCAGCGTGCTGAGTTTCATTTCCTCCCTTGCCAATGCCATCCTTTCCGGTGTTGCCCAGGGCCTTCAGCCCCTTTGGGGGCGTTGCTTCGGCAGACAGGAGACAGAAGAACTGGAGTGGTATTTCCACTGCGGACTGATCATCAACACCATTCTGTCGCTGTGCATCTACGGCTTCCTGTGCCTGTTCGACACACCGGTCATCCGGATCTTCAATGACGATATCCATCTTGTTCAGACCGCCTCAGCCGACCTGATCGCCGTCAGCAGAGGCATTGTCCTCAAAGCGCTGGCCATATTCACTCTTCCAATGATCTTTGGTGTGTCTGCGATCTGGATTGCTCCCTTTGCAGCGGAAGCCATCACGCTCCTGCCAGCTTTCTGGCTGTGCCGAAAGCCGGCACCGTCAGGTCAGCGACCGGTCGCCAAAAAGCCCGGAGAGTTCATCCCCTCCGGCCTTTCGTATTCCCGGTTTTGACAGATTTTTGTTGTCTGCCATCAGCCGGGGATCCAGCTGTCCATGTTTGGACCGTCATGCAACTCTGCACCGGGTCTGTTGGCCCTTCCCGAATGGTTTTTCATTCTCTGGCCGGCAGTTCCATCAGCAGCGCCATGACAAAAGGACCATCCGCCCGGACTGTGTGGCGTCCGCCGGCTGCGAATTTGAAGTTCTCCCCGGCGTTCAGAATGTGGTCTGTCCCTTCGTAGCCGACAACAGCCGACCCTTCCAGACCAAAGAGCAGGGCATCTCCCGGTGCCGCGTGACCGCTCAGCCCTGTATCCGCATCAAAGGACATGATCACAAACTTCAGTTCTTCACTGACGGCAAGATCCATGTTCACAATGCGGCCTGGCTGAACCGGTACGCGGTCTTTCAGGACAAAGGCTTCACCGACGGGAAGCGAGGCGTTGAAGGAGCCTTGGCACAGTGTGATTTCCACATACACGGCATCGCTCCGGGCTGTCACACCTGTCAGGGTGTGCGCTTCAATGATCAGAGCCTCTCCGGTTTTCATAGCGATTTTCCGGTTCAGATCCGGTTCCTCCACCTGAATTTCACCGGACAGCACCAGCAGCAGTCTGGGCTCCTGCCAGATCCCGGCACTGATCCCGGTGCCTGCGGCAAGGGAAAACGCCGTGACACTGGCATCCTTTGAGGAAACCAGATCCCCGGATACGGTACATCCAGGCAATGGACTGTATATATCTGTCAGAGAAAACAGTTCTCCTGCAGCAACATTCATGTTCAATCACTCCTTATTCTGTTTCACCGGCCAGGCGGGACCGGATTGCTTTATGGCTTCATCATACTAAGATACAAATAATGAATCGGTTGGAATTCCAACGAAGGAGACAAAATGGATACAAACTTTCTCATGCATACCCGGCTGTTTCGGGGAATACGGGAACAGGAAGCAGCTCATTTGATCGAGTGTCTGGGAGGGCAGGAACAGTCTTTTGAAAAAGGAGAGGTGATTTTCCATGCCGGCAGCCCGATCACCCGGATCGGCCTTGTTTTGTCCGGCAGTGTAAATATGGTAGTTCCTTTGTATTGGGGAGCAAGCCGGATCTTCGGTCATATGGCAGCCGGTGAAATTTTCGGGGAGAATTACGCAGCTGTCCCCGGAAAAGAACTGGTGGGAGATATTGTGGCAGCCCAGTCCTCCCGGATTCTGTTTCTGGATCTGCGAAAGGTCTATACCGTATGCAGCCATGGATGCCCCTTTCATCATCGTCTGATTGAAAATCTTCTTCAAATCTCGGCACAGAAGAACCTGCAGCTGGCCGAGCGGATGCTGCACACATCTTCCCGCACAATCCGGGACCGGGTTCTGTCCTATCTGTCAGCCCAGTCCCGGGAACATGGATCGGCGCATTTCACAATTCCTTTCGACCGGCAGCAGCTGGCGGATTATCTGGGTGTAGAACGCAGTGCACTGTCGGCTGAACTGGGGAAAATGAAAAAAGAAGGCCTGATTTCGTTTCGGAAAAACGAGTTCAGGCTCATGCAGCAGCCCGACGATGCGGTATGAGCCAGCCGTGTGATGGCTGATTCAGCAGAATGACTGCCGGTGCCGGGCTGCAAAGGAAGAGGGACTGCCTTGCGGCAAAGACATTCCCGTCCCTGCAGGATCTCCAAGCGCAAACAGGATATCTGCGGGTTATGCACTTCTTTCAGCTCTGGGTATTCCGCAGAAAATGCTCCTTCGCAAAGGTCATGTCCTGCACTGCTTCCAGTGTGCCCAGGTACTCACCGCTTTTCGACCGGGCAGCCAGATAGCGGACATACATGGGGCGGCCTCCCTTTTCCGCCCACACCGCCACTTCATCCCGGGTACCATTTCTGAATTCCCGGATTATGTGCCGGACCATGGGCTCCACTTTCGGGGGATGGCAGCTGTAAACTTTGCGCCCCAGAGACGCCAGCGGACGCTTGAAAGCTTTCATTTCCGGACCTTCATTGAAATACCGGTTGATGTCTGCGGCATCCACAAAGGTGAGTTCCAGAGGCAGGGTATCCAGCATGGCTGTCAGTTCCTGCACAGACAGCGTCCCTCCGTGCATCCGGACAACTCCTTCACTGAGCACTGAAACATCCGAGGGCCGATCTGCTTCTGCTTCTTTCCAGGTTGCGGGCGTGACCTGGAATATCACGGGATACTGGCGGCTGTCCCGGTAAATCTGCTGCCACTCGCTTTCGGTGAAGTGCTGCGCTGTTATGGGAAACAGAATATTCTGTTCCTTGTAGATCATTTCCTTCATACGCTGCAGCACAGCTTCCACCTGTGTTTCCCAGTGGGCATTACGGTCCTGGACCAGTACCTGGTCAAGAGCCGCCAGTGTGTCGCGGATTTCATCATCCACGGTCCACATCACATCTGAAGGACCGGAAATGCCGTATTTCACCTTGAGCAGCGGATACAGAAGATCGCCTTTTTTGGCATAATGAACGGCTGTGTCCCGGAGTTCTGCCAGCCGTGACGGACCCGGATGCATCCCGGCTTCGAGGATTTTTTCAGTCAGCGCCTCATTTTCCCTGGTGAACGTCTGCAGGGGATGTCCCTCGGTATGCATCAGCCTGGCTGCCTGTTCCTTTCGGGAACTTCCCGAAGCGGCGGTTTCCAGCCCCTGGTTCCTATCTGCCAGAGACTGCTGTACGGCTTCTTCCGCTCTCGCCAGCTTTTCCGCCCGGGTAGCGCCATGAAACAGGGCGGAGTGCAGATCGCAAAGACGCTGCACTTCCTGCAGGGGAGTCCCCTGCGCCATAAGTTCCTGTTCAGCGTGCATGATTTCCGATGCATCCACATCCTGAAACTCTCTGACGAATTCATTCCGGATTTCGGACAGGTCGTCTCCGGTTTTCAGCCGCGTCAGATATCCCTTCAGCAGTTCGATGCGGGGGATTTTCTGAAAAGAAGCTGCATCGGCGGTCTTCTGATCCGGACAGCTGTCCATGGGTTCCGGCTGTGAGTCAGCATCCGTCAGTCCGCTGACTTCAAAGCCATTGTCCCTGAGCGTCTGCACGATGACTGGTACCTCAATGCCTTTCAGCCTGGCGCCCTTGAGAATCGTCATTCTCTGTCCGGCTGTTTCCAGCATACCGGGGGCAGTGAGTTCCGTGAAACCCAGATCATGGAGAATGCCCTTCAGCTCCGGGGCTGTGCGGACAAGGTCATATACAGTATTGTGCAAATTGATTGTTTTCATCATTCAGCCTCCTGCTTTTTCCATCTGGAATCAGAGTACCGGGAATGCGGGAAGATGTATGTTGTATATCCAACGTTTTTATGTGATTTACCACAGAATGTCTCTGCCAATCCATTTTTCTGATTCACGATTCGTGACAGCTGAATACATGCCCACATGAAAAAAGACCGGTTTCGACAATAACCGGTCCGAAGCCCATCCGGCGAAGCGAGGACACAGTGCACGCCGGATCCTTTCATGGCTGTCAGCAGCAGCACAGACGCTGTCCATAGCGCCCGGCTCCCATATCCAGGGCCATTTTGCGATACACCTCCGCATGCAGGCACTCGGGATCAATTCTGGCTGCTTCCTCTTCTTTCTGGGAGGAGACACAGATCCGGTCCATATAGTACAGATACTCGCCTTTCTGACAGGTGTATACCAGTGCGGCGATCACACAGTCCAGAACGATGCAGTGCACGCCGGTGCAGGGACTGCCGCTGGTGATCATTTCTGCGAATTCTTCGGGTTCCAGATGAACAATGGTCATGCTGTGTCTCCTTCCTTGCCTGTGGCACCGTCAGTATCGCGTAAACCATGGTGATTTACGACTGGTTTGACGTGCCTGACCCGAAAAAGTAATTCAAACTCTGCGAAAACAAAAATGACACTGCTTTCAGTTTTTGGTTCCAAAAAAAGCCGGAGGGGCAGAAATCCGGTCTTCCTGCCGTTCCGGCTTGCATGAAATCTGACTGGCTCTACCGCCGCAGGGAGAGCGTGGGATGTTCCACTGTGACCTGCAGATTGAGCTTCCGCCCGGTGCGGACATACGCCAGGAGCTGTTTTTCAATCTGTTCCTCGGTGCGGTGTTCATCAAAAGGCACCACCAGGTCAAAGTCCACGGTGATTTCATCGTGACCCGGTATGATCCGGAAATCGTGCAGGGACCACTGTCCCCGCCCCAGGGTCCGGGCGGCACTTTCAAACTTGCTCAGATAGGATCTCGTCAGCGGATCATCCACCAGAACCGGATCCATGTGAATGGTCAGATCGATTCCCATATCCTCCCGGACCTGCCGCTCGATCTGGTCAATGGCGTTGTGCACCTGCATAATATCGTCATGGCCGTTGACTTCGGCGTGCACCGTTGCGTAGCTCACGGTGGGACCATACTGATGGATCATCAGATCGTGGACCCCCAGAACATAATCGCTGGACAGCACTTTGTTTTCCAGCAAATGGGCAGTCTCCGGATCCGGGGCTTCGCCGATGAGGTCATTGATGACGGATCTCAGCAGATCGTAGGCACTGTAGAAAATGATCAGTGACACGATCACGCCCATGTATCCGTCCAGCTCAAAATGAATCACCGGAGACAGGCAGGCGGAGATCAGCACCGCTGTGGTGCCGATGCAGTCCGAGCGGGAGTCGATGGCAGCAGCCATGAGCAGACTGCTGTCATAGCGTTTCGCATAGCGCCGGTTGTAGACATACATGATGAGCTTGATGACAATGGAGAGCACCAGAACCGCCACGGAGTACCACTGAAAGTCGATGGGCGTGGGGTGCAGGATTTTGAAGATGGAATCCTTCAGGGTTTCGTATCCCAGGAACGCCACACCCAGTCCCACAAACAGCGAAGCGATGTATTCGCTTCGCTCATGTCCATAGGGATGTTCCTTGTCTGCAGGTTTTTCCGCCAGCTTGAAGGAAATGATTGAGACAATGTTGCTGGCGGCATCTGTCAGGTTGTTCAGGCCGTCTGCCCGGATAGACACGGACTGCACCAGAACACCCACCAGATACTTGCTGACAAACAGAAACAGGTTGAGCACGATTCCCACGATGCCGCAGACGTTGCCCACACCCTGACGGACTTTCGCTTTCTTTGTATCCTGCCAGTTTGGCACAAACCGGCGGATGAGCCATCCTACCATATAAATCCCCCCGTTTTCCTGTCTTCCTATTATACGGCTTGTTGTCAAAGAAAGAGTCTTTTGATAAACTGAGAAAAGCCTGCAGACGTATCGAAGTGGTCATAACGAGCTCGACTCGAAATCGAGTTGTCCGAAAGGGCACGTGGGTTCGAATCCCACCGTCTGCGCCATTTGACGAATCAGCCCGGTCATGGTTTGTGACCGGGCTTTTCTGTACAGTCAGGCAGCCATGCCCCCGCCTGCCACAAGGGAAAAAACCGGCTGAACCCCGCCATGCATACAAAGTATGTGCAGAGGTTCAGCCGGTTTTGTGCATCAGATTGCTGCCAGAGCCGCTCAGCCGGCGGCTGTGACCACCACCTGGCCATCAGCGCCAGGAATATCCCGGATGACTTCCGTTTCCCCGGGCACCGTGATCAGCCCCGCCAGGGGATTCTTGATGCTCGCCGGCACATCCGCCAGCTGTGCGCTGACTTCGCTGCGCTCAAACGCCAGATCGCAGCCTGCCATGCGGCAGTTCACCAGTTTCAGGTTCGTGCAGTAGCAAAGAGGCTGCGTGCCTTCGATCACGCAGTTCTCGAAGGTCACATGATCGCTGTACCACCCCAGGTATTCCCCCTTCACCACGGAATTGCGGACAATGACATTCTGCGCATGCCAGAAGGCATCCTTGGTATCCAGCCGGCAGTTCTCGATGACCATGTCCTTCACATACTGAAAGGAATACTTGCCTCTGAAATCCACGTTGTCCAGATACAGATGATCCGAACGCATCATGAAGTATTCGCTTTCCACCCGGCTGTCGGCCATTTCCATGCCCCGGGTGGACCAGCCGAATTCCGGGGAGACAATGTCGCATCCCGCGATCTTCACATCCCCGCATTCCCGCACTGCCTTGATCCCGTGCAGCTTTGACTCCCGAATCTGCACATGTTCGCTGTACCAGAGGGCTGCCCGGCACAATGGCGTCAGCTCGCTGCCGGTGATTTCCAGGTCATGATCGTGCCAGAAAGGATAGCGCAGGTTGAAGAAACAGTTCTGAACCGTCACATGGCGGCATTCCTTCAGGGCGCTTTCCCCGTCCGCCGGTCCGTCAAACCGGCAGTCTGCCACCACGAGATCCTCTCTGCCATACAGTGCCCGTTCTTCGTCAAAGGTTCTGTGTTCCACTCGTTCCATGTTCTGTCTCCTCCCTGCCAGCCCCGGGCTTCTGCCCAGCGGTTTTCGCGTCTGGCACCAGAATAATCCCTGCCTGTCAAAAAGCAAAATACCAGTTTCGCATGCTTTGCCATAACCTCCGTGAATAGCGGTCCGGCACCAGAGGACACAGGCAGACGACACATAAAAAGCAGAAGACCGCCCGTCTGCAAGACTGGCCTGCCTTCCGCATCCCGCATCTGACCGGATGCGGTTTGTCCGTTATTCAGCCGGTTTTTCTCCGGGTTTTGTCCAGCCCGCCTTCGCTTTTGTCAGAAGCGCCTGCAGCTGTTCCTTTTCCGCTGCATCCAGGGCCCCGAAGAAGTGTTCCTCTGTCATCTCCGGCTCCTTCGTGTGATGGAACCTGTGGCCGAATGCATACATCAGACCCATCAGAGAATCCGCGGGCAGCTTCTTCATGCAGCAGCTGCCATGACCGTGATGATGTCCATGACCGTGGTGGTGTCCATGATGCCCCTGGGCATGAGGACAGCCTTTCTTCATTTTGTTTTCCGTGGCGTTCCCGGCCGCTTCCTGCGGCAGCTTTTCTGTTTCTTCCATGGCGATCCGCCTCCTTGCACCCTGATTATAAAACCCCGATGCGCCATCCCCCGCTGCCGGCACCTGACCTGGTGACACACTGAATCACAGGCCCGTGCCGGCACCCCGGCAGGGATCCCCGGGATCCCTTGGGCAACCAGAGAGGCAGGCCGGTCTCAGTCCAGATGCCCGCAGACAGAAGCCCAGATCCTCTCCCGGTCCTGGGTGTCGCACTCGGCGTAAAATCCCGGGTCCTCCAGCAGTCGCAGCAGACCGGCCATGGCGGTGAGATGAGACGGCGTGCCCTGGGGAACACTCAGTGCGAAGGCATACTTCACCGGATCGTTCTCCGGATGAGAGAACACCACCGGGGTTTCAAACACTGTCAGGGACAGAGCCGGCTGCCGGGCACCGTGCCGGGCTTCGGTGTGCAGCAGGGCCACATGAGGGGCAATCACCACATAGGGACCGGCGATTTCCATGGTGGCGATGGTGTGCTGTATGTACTCTTCGGTAATGGCTTCCCGCAGGGCCAGGGGCTGATAGGCCCGGCGCACGGCTTCCTGCCAGGTGGCACAGGAAACGGATACGGCGATCAGCGACGGATCCATCATTCCCAGCAGGCCCTGGGCCGGGACAGGAGCCGGGGGTTTGCGGGGGGTGAACAGTCCCTGGAGCATACGGCGGAGTTCTTCTTCGTTCTGAATCGTGCAGCAGCGGCGGACGGCTGACAGCACCATGTCCAGATCCGGCGTACCGGCTTCCTGTCCCAGAATCGAATTCACTTCCCGCAGCACCAGCAGCTTCTCCTGTTCGTCCATCACCGGACTGACGGTGACCACAGGAATGTCCGTGTCCGGCACCCGGGTCAGGCTGCGGGCTGCGAAAATGATATCCGGCGGCATCCTGCCGGAGCCCTGATCCAGGGAATCCGCGGTTTCAAACGCCAGCTGGGGGAACAGCTCGGTGAGCACCGCGTGCAGGACCGCAGAGGACCCCACACCGTTGCGGCACAGAATCAGGGCGCGGGAGCGGCTGGTGGCAGCAGCCGGGTGCATGCCTTCGTAGAGCACCGCAAAGTGCATTGTCAGATAGGCGATTTCATCCTCGGGAAACTCCCGTCCTGCCAGGGAACAGGCCGGTTTCACCGCCCGGGCCACGATCTGATACAGATCCGGATACTCCTGTTTCACTTTTTCCGTCAGCGGGTTCAGGATGGGAATCCCGAACAGCAGCCGGTAGTACGCCGGGCGTATGTGGGAATACAGCCGGGTGAACATGTCCTCCTGGCACGGGGCCCGGATGCCGGTGAGCTGCTCAAAGCGGCTCATGATCCGCCCGGTAATGTCCGCGATCAGCAGGCAGTCCTCGGTGTCTTCATAGACGCTGCCAAAGGAAATCCCCAGGATCCAGGACGTCAGCCAGCTGACTTCCTCGCTGACCATGAACCCGTCGCTTCCGGTTTCCTTCAGCAGTCCCTGGACAAACCGTTTCTCCGGACAGTCCGGCAGCGGCCAGTGCACATCGCCGTGGATCCCGGTGTTCTGGATCCGCAGCCGGAGAAACAGATACATGTAGATGAATTCCGTCATGCGGTCCGCCGCAAACCGGATCCCGTGCTCTTTCGCCAGCCGCAGACACAGCGCCTCGGTTTCCGGGAACGTGGCCGCCCCGGAGTTTTCCAGAAACAGATCAAACAGCTGCACATCGGCGATCGCCGTGATCTCCTGCATGACTTCCCGGATCAGACGGCTGCGCAGCGCCGTTTCCTCTCCCCGCAGCTGATATCCCCGGCGTCTGTCGCTCACCAGCTGGATATCCGCCGCTTCCAGGGACTGACGCAGCTGCTTCAGATCCGCCAGCACTGTGTTCCGGGAGACATCCAGCGCCTCCATGAAATCCTGCAGGATCAGACGGTCCCTTCCTTCAAACAGCATCAGATACAGCACCAGCTGCCGCTGCGCCGGCGTGAATTCATACTCATGCAGCCGGGCATGGCCCTGGCAGGCCGCCAGCAATGCCTCGCGGGTCACGGGATCCACCACCAGCACATGTCCAACCACCACCGGCGGGACTTTGTGGCTGCTCAGGATCTGGTTGATTTTCTCCAGACGGTACAGCACCTGGCGGCGGGAGAGCCCCAGCGCCTCGCAGATCTCGTCCACACTCATGCGCTTCTTGGACACCACCAGCCGGCTGACGGCTTTCAGTTCCGTTTCCATGCGTTTCCCTCTCCCTTCCTTTCTTTCCTTCCTGTTCTGTCTTTCCTTCTTTCTGCCGATGGACGGACCCTGACGGACCGTCTGACAGGGCATCGTGCCGGGTACTGACGGCTGTCTGCCCGGCACAGGGGTTCGCAAAAACGGTTCAGCGTACAAATCCGAACCGTTTGGTCTAGGTTACACCTGTATTATGCCAGTTTTTGTTCCGATTTTGTCGGAATGACATGACGTTTCCCAGGGGATTGCGGCGGTTGTCCGGTGCTGCCGGCCCAGGTGTGTCTGTCAGCTGTTCTGCTGCCTGGTCCGGTCAATGATTTCCCGGATGGCCCGGGCACTGGCGGCAATCTCCGCCTCGCTGCCTTTGGTCAGCAGTCCGCCGAATCCGCAGATGTCGCAGCCCCGGCGGATGTAGTCAGCCAGGTTGTCCAGGGTGATGCCGCCGCTGGCCAGCAGAGGCATGTCCGGGATCGGGGTCTTGAAGACGCTGATGAGTTTCGGGCCGTAGAAATCCGAGATGGGGAAAGCCTTCACAAAGGCTGCGCCCAGTTCCAGCGCCTGGATGGCTTCCGTGACGGAGGTGCATCCGGGCATGTAGGGAATCTGGTACCGGCTGCAGACCCGGGCACAGGATTTCGAAAGATTCGGAGCAATGACAAACTGGGCATCTTTCAGAATCACCTGCCGGGCGGTTTCTCCATCCAGCACCGTGCCGGCGCCCACCAGCAGGGTGTCCGGGAAGGTTTTCCGCAAATGGGCAATGATTTCCGGGGCATTGTTGTTGGTGCAGGAAATCTCCAGCACCCGGATCCCGCCGGCCAGACAGCCCCGGGCGATTTCTTCGGCCCGCTGGAAGGAGGTGGTGCGCACAATGGCCATGGCACCGCAGTCCGCGATCTGACAGGTGATGTCCGCTTTTTTCAGAAACGGGCGGGACAAGGCAGGGATGACTGTCATGCGGCGTCTCCCTGGTCCTGCTGTGCCCGGGCCCGTTTCCGGTAGCCGTCCACCATGACCTGCACCCGGCGGGTATCCTCCGGACTCAGTTCCGAAACCGGCTTTCTGGCCGGTCCTGCCTGGCAGGATCCGTTGAGCTCCACGGCTTTTTTCAGCACCGAGGGTACGGTGCCCAGGGGCAGTACCGCCCGCAGGGGCTCAATGGCTTCCTGATACCTAGCAGCCTGTTCCCTGTCTCCGGCACGGAGTGCCTTGTCCAGACCGGTGAGAATGTCCGGAATCAGATTGGAGGTCCCGGCCACCGCACCGCTGGCCCCCAGGTCATAGCCCAGGGTGATCTTCGAATCACTGCCCACCAGCAGCCGGAAGTCCTTGCGCCGGGCAATGTCTGCGTAGGCTTTCAGCAGAGCCGGATCTCCGGAGCTGTCCTTGATGGCGGCAATCCCCGGCAGATCCGCCAGCCGGTCCACCAGCTCCGGTGACAGGCTTCTGCCCGTGGCTTTGGGGATGTTGTACAGGATCACCGGCAGGGACGTGCTTTCCGAGACCGTTTTGAAGTGCGTGTAGAGATCCTCGTTGGAAGGCTGCAGAAACCAGGGATTGATCACGGAAAGCGCATCGGCCCCGGCGGCTTCCATGTCCCGGGCCAGCTGCACGGCTTCTTTCGTGGAACAGGCGCCTGCACCGGCATACACCGGCACCCGCCCGTCTGCGGCTTTGACCGCACAGCGGGTCACCGCCAGTTTCTCTTCATGATCCAGCACGTGAAATTCTCCGTTGGATCCCAGAACAAAGATGCCCTGCACCCCATGGTCGATCAGCCAGTCAATCTGATCTGCCAGAGCCTCTTCGTTCACGCTCTGGGTTTCATCCCGGTGAAAAGGGGTGATGACCGGGGTGATGATGCCTTCAAACAGTTCCATGCAGTTCCTCCTGACAGGCCTGTCCCAGACTGCCGCCGGGATGCCATCTGGCGTATTGTTCCACTGTGAGTCCCTTGGCGTTCTGCAGCAGCACCGACAGTGTCTGCAGCAGGACCATTTCCGCGAGAATCGAAGCCCTGGGGGGCTTGTTCAGGCTGTCGCCTTCCTGGCTCACGCCCGCTGCCAGCGCCAGATCACTGTGTGTGGCCAGCCAGGAATCCAGCGAGCGGGACAGGCCGATCACCGCAGCCCCGTTGTGTTTCAGCGCCGTCACCGTGCGCTGGAGCTCGGCGGTCTGTCCGGAGTTGGAAATGGCGATCACCACATCTCCCGGACGCACCTGTCCGGCACTGCCGTGTACCGCTTCGGTGCCATCCAGCACATACGCCGGAGTGCCGGTGGAGGACAGCAGCGAGGCAATGTACCCCGCCAGATGCCCGGGCTTGCCAATGCCGGTGACATGCACCCGGCCGCCCTGGCGCTCCGCTGCCAGGATCATGTCCCGGGCAGCTCCCAGAGCCTGGATGTCGAAATCATCCATGGAGGAAGCCAGCTGGAGAATTTCCGTTTCCAGAAACCTCCGGATCTGACTGGCGTCATCCAGTCTGTTCGGTTCAGCGTTCATTCGTTCTCCTTTTCCATCCGGCTGTTCATTTCGTGGAACTCCCTGACCGCTGCCAGACAGCCGTTTCGCAGCAGGGTGGTGTCAAAGGCAGCCACAGCCAGATCGGTGATCTCCGGGAGCTGTTCCATGAGTTTGTAAGGGCCGATCAGTCCGAACAGCTTGCCCCGTTCGTGACAGGCTTTCTGCACCCGGCCGATCATGGCGACTTCCTCAGGATTCATCATGTCATCCGGGTCATTCCGGGAAATGGAGAGATCGCAGGGGCCGATCACCGCCCCGCTGATCCCCGGCACATCCAGGATCGCCTCGCAGTTTGTGACGCCCTTGACTGTCTCGATCTGCGCCAGAACCAGCACAGTGCCATTGGCTTTGTCCATGTTCACCCGGTGATTGCCCCCGGGTCCATAGCCGGTGTTGGCGCCGCCGGAATAGCTGCGGTATCCCAGAGGCGGATACAGCGCCCAGTCCGCCAGCTGCCTGGCCTGCTGCGGTGTTTCAATCATGGGCACCATCACCCCCGCTGCGCCTTCATCCAGCGTGCGGGATACATCTTTGCGGGCCAGCTGAGGGACCCTGACCAGGGAGGGAATGCCCAGGGCATTCCCCAGCAGAGTCAGGTCCAGCAGCCGCTGATCGGAAATCATGCCATGTTCCAGATCATAGAAGAGAAAGTCCATGCCGCACTGCGCCGCGATGTGCACCATGGCCGGGCTGTCGCATACCTTGACCAGCAGCCCGACAGCAGGATCCTGTTTCATGACTGCGCCCTGCCCGGCATCAGCCACCGAAGCTGAACAGACTCAGGATGCTGTCCAGAATCGCACCGATGATGTTGTAGTCCACATTGGGGAAAGAGGCGCCGGCAATGCCCAGTGCCGAGAACGCCGGATACAGGATCAGCGGCAGGGCGCACAGGGCGATGCCCACGATGAAGGAACCCAGGAAAGCGCCTTTCCAGCCGCCGTAGGCGTTGCCGAAGACTCCGCAGGTGCCTCCGGAGAAGAAGCAGATGCCCGCTGCGGGAATCATGATGGTGGGAGAATGGAAGACAACCATGAGCAGCATCGCGAACAGACCGCCCAGCAGGGAGCCCACGAAGCCAACCAGAACCGCTGTGGGAGCGAAGGGGAAGATCGCGGGGCAGTCAACCGCCGGCTTGGCATCCGGGATGTACTTCTCGGAGATGCCCACAAACGCCGCGGTGATTTCCGCAATGAACTGACGCACGCCGTAGATCAGGACAGACATGCCCGCTGCAAACTGCAGACCCTGCAGGAAGGGATAAATGAACCAGATATCCGAACCGGCCATTTCCCGGACTTCCGCCAGGTGACCGTTGCAGGCAGCGGCAATCACCGCCACGTAGAAGAGCACGATCATGAACAGCGCCACGGAGAAGACGAAGTCTCTGAACAGCTGGAAGAAACCGGGCATGTTCATTTCACTGGAGTCTTTCTGTTTCTGCGGGGATACTTTGGAAATCATTTTGCCGATCCAGCCGGAGAACCAGTAGCCGATGGTGTTGAAATGACCAATGGCCAGGTTGTCTGCGCCGACGATCTTGTTCATGTAGGACTGACAGAGAGTGGGCATTGCCGCACCGAAGAATCCCAGCAGCAGCCCGCCGCCGATGGTCGTCACCCAGAAGGGGCAGTCATGGGCAATGAACACCAGAGCCAGGACACAGGCGAAGTACAGGAAGTGCTGTCCTGTCAGGAAGATCGCCTTGAATCGGGTGAATTTGGCCACGATGAGGTTGAAGATGAAGCCCAGGACGAAGACCATGGCCACTTCCGTGCCGTAGGTATCCAGCGCCAGAGCCGTGGCGACTTCCACCTGCGTGGTGACGCCTTCAATGCCGAAGGCAAGGTTGAAAATCGTGGAGAAGTTGTTGACCACTGCAGACATGGCATTGGAACCGATGGTGAAGACCATGAAACCGATGACGGTCTTCAGGGTGCCCGATACCACTTCCGTGGCGTTCTTTTTCTGCAGCAGCAGTCCAACCAGGGCGATGACGCCCATGATGAGTGCGGTATTCCGGCATTGCGCCATGATCGCGTCCATTACTGACATATTCTCTCTCCTTTTCCGCTGGTTCGCGTTGTCTGGCAGGGACAGCCGCCGCAGCGGCTGTCATGATTCTGTTTTACTGGTTCATGGAAGCCAGGTAGGTTTCCAGTTTCTGTTTCATTTCTTCTTTGTCCACAATGTTCCGGATGCCCAGGGCATAGGGAACTTTGCCGGCGAGTTCCGTGCTCAGGTCATCCATGGTGATGACCAGATCGCCGTTGAATCCGATCAGGGAATCCAGATTGCCGTGTTCGGTGGCAATGGGGTATCCGTTTTCCCGAATGACCTGATCGGCTTTGATTTTCAGCAGCATCGAAGAGCCCATGCCTGCGCGGCAGCATACCAGTGCTTTGTACATATGTTTCTCCTTTTTTCTTTGTGTTTCCGTTTGTTGTATCAGGTGCATCCGGGGTATCCGGATGCAGCGTCACTGCTCCAGTTTGTCCAGATAGGCGATGATTTCCGCCGGATCGCTGGCGTGATCCAGCTCATCCAGGAAATCCCGGTTTTCCAGAAGCTGTGCCAGCTGTGCCAGTCCATCCAGATGTTTTTCGTCATCCGTGGCGGAGAGGCAGAACAGATATTTCACCGGGTCGTTGTCCTTGTTTCCGAAATACACCGGTGTTTTCAGCGTGGCAATGCCGATGGCATCCCTGAGGGCCCCGGCTTCCGGTCTGGCGTGGGGAAGGGCGACGTTTTTGGTCAGCACGATATAGGGGCCGTAATCCCGGACGCCCTGTATGATGTCCTCCACGTAGCTTTCCCGGATCCTGGACTGGTCCACCAGGGGCTGTGCCGCCTGCCGGATCGCATCCTGCCAGTCTGTTGCCTGAATGCCCAGTTTCATCAAATTGGTGTCGGTCAGTTCCCGCAGCATGTATTCACCTCCTTTTGTTTCTGACATGGCCGTGTCGTTCTTTACGGTTCCATCATAAAAGCGCTTACAGGTCCAAAAAAGTCCAACTTTCGTCCGGATTTCTGACAAAATTTGGGTGTTAAATGGGCGGATGTGCCGGTGCATTCCGACCGGGTTCCGGTGCGGCGGTGTGATAGTATGTTGTTTTTGCAACGGGATGAGACAGAAAAATCCCGCCGGTGCAGGCATGACTGCCTGTCTTCCGACGGGATCTGTTGATGATTGCGGAGCAGTCAGACAGACTGACGGATCAGCAAAGCTGACCGTCATTCCCTCTGACTGTGAGTTGCCCGCATGAATCGTATGAGTTCAGGGGGCTTCCAATTGGGTATTACTGCCGTTCCTGCCCGATTTCCCGCAGGACAGCCTCCAGACGCTGGCTGTCTGCCAGAAGTCGGCTCACCGCCACAAAATGTTTCAGCTTTCTTCTGCTTCCAGTATATGCCCTTTTTTCCCGGATTGCCTTCACCGCTCTGGCCACTTCCCCCAGATCCGACTCCAGTGACTGGATCTCTTTGTCCGCCAGAGCGCCCAGATCGATCACAAAGATGCTGTTGCCCCAGCACAGGTCCCGGTATCTGTCATAGAGCCCCGGACCAAAATACTCTCTCAGTGTCTTCGGCCCCTGCCAGGGCTTTTTCCCGTAGTACAGAATGATATCCAGCATTGGCAGCGGCTTTTTGCCGTCTTCCATATCCCGGAAAAACGAAGCCAGACAGATGACCGCCCAACAGAGTTGACCGTCCATCCCTCTGGCCGAGAAGTATGGAGCCTGGACTGTCTGAGAATTATTCCAGGTCCAACCGTCCCGGCTGGATACTCAGAGGGATTGACGGAACAGCGAAGCTGACCGTCAATCTGTCTGAGATTCCCGGCTGACCTTCAGCACCCAGAACCCCTTGTCCCGGTTCACCCGCTGCACCTGACAGCCCAGGTCCTCCAGATGCTTCATGGCACTTTTCACCCCATGGTCCTTGCGCATCACGATCCACAGAACACCCTGTTCCTTCAGTGCCTGCACACACTCCGCCAGCAGCCGGTATACCGTTTCCTTCCCCGTGCGGATCGGCGGATTGATCAGAATGTTTGCATACCCCTGACCCTGCACGCCATCTGCCACCAGCACCGTAACCGGCAGACCCCCGGTATTCTCCCGGGCCAGACCCGCGGCTTTTTCATTCACGTCCACCGCAGTCACCGGCACCTGCCACAGCGAAGCGATGACCTTCGCCACCGGACCGATTCCGCAGCCCATATCCAGCACCGGTCCCTGTCCATCGGCTTCCTGCAGAACAGTTTCCAGCAGCACCCGGGTGCCTTCATCCAGTTTGTCCTTCGAGAACACACCGGCATTGGATTTCATCGGAAACCGCCGGCCCGCCAGTTCAAACGAAAAGGAAGAAGGCACATCCGGTGTTTCTTCATTGGTATAGTAATGACTCATATTCCTGCCTCCTGAAAACAGCCGCAGTTTCCTGCGGCTGCTTTTTCTCTGTTTCAAATCACTCAGGCTTTTTTGTCCGCCTGTTTCGCAGATTCTGCCTCCGGTGCTGCCACAGGAGCCGGTGTCGCTGCCTCAAAGATGCAGGCGCCCAGTGCCGGTACCGTCACCTCAAACAGGAACGGCTGGTTGTTCATGGGAACCTTCACGCTCCAGGCTGTCTGCGGATCGCTGCCAGCCATGCTGCCATTGTACTTTGCCCACTGGGTGTTCAGCACCTCGGTGAATTTTCCCCGGAAAGGAACCCCGAAGCGGTGCTTTACAGTGTTCGTGGAGAAGTTCAGCAGAATGACATAGGTTTTCTCTGCGGATTTGCGCATGTAGGAAAACAGGTTCTGAGAAGCGTTGTCCGCATCGATCCACTGGAAATTCATCGGATCATAGCCGTACCAGAACGCATTGTTTTCGCCATACAGGGCACCCAGATCCGCAAAGAACGTCTCGAATCCCGCATGCATCGGGTATTCCTTCAGGAACCAGTCGCAGCCGCGGCTCTCATCCCATTCCCGCATCATGCCGATTTCATTGCCCATGAAATTCAGCTTCTTGCCCGGGTGCGTGAACATGTAGGTGTACAGAGCCCTGGCCTGGGCGAACTTGTCCTCATAGCTGCCCCACATCTTGTCCACGATCGTGGCCTTGCCATGCACCACTTCATCATGGGACAGCGGCAGAATGAATTTCTCGCTGTAGAAATACGCCATGGAGAACGTGATGTCATTATGATGCCACTGACGGTAAATCGGATCCTTTTTCAGATAGGACAGCGTGTCGTTCATCCATCCCAGATCCCACTTGTAGTCAAAGCCCAGGCCGCCATCCAGCGTCGGTTTCGTCACATTGGGGAAATCCGAACTGTCTTCCGCAATCAGCATGACCCGGCCTTCCCACCGCTTGTTGATGGAGAAATTCAGCCGTTTCATGAAATCACAGGCACCTTCATTCACACCATTGCGCTTGTCCCCGTGCCAGAAAATCGCATTGGCGATCGCATCAAACCGCAGTCCGTCCATGTGATACACATCCAGCCAGAAATTGGCGGCACTCATCAGAAAGGAGCGGACTTCCTCTTTCCAGAGATCGAAGTTGTAGGTATCCCACTGGCTGTTGGCATCACCGGGATTGCTGTATTCATACAGCGGGGTGCCGTCAAAGCGGGCCAGCGCAAAATTATCCTTCACGAAGTGAACCGGCACAAAGTCCATGATAACACCGATGCCCGCCTCGTGCAGTTTGTTCACGAACTCCATCAGATCGCGGTTCGTTCCATAACGGGAGGTGCTGGAAAAGTACCCGGTGGACTGATAGCCCCAGGAACCGTCAAAGGGGAATTCCGACAGCGGCATCACTTCCACGTGGGTGAAATGATACTGGCGGCAGTGGTCGATCAGATCATCCACGATCTGGCTGTAGTGCATGAAGTCGTTGGGACCCATGTCCTCGTCCCGCTTCCAGGACCCGGCGTGCATTTCATAAATGTTCACCGGCTTGTCATAGCCCTTGGTCCGGGTCTTCATCCATTCCTGATCCGTCCAGCCCTCAAAGTCCAGATCTGCCACCACCGAAGCGGTATTCGGCCGCTTTTCGGAATAGAACGCGAAGGGATCCGCCTTGTCCACCACTTCATCCGTGGACTGCGTCACCCGGTACTTGTAGCCGTCTCCGGGTTTTGCTTCCTTCACCGTCACCGACCAGATGCCCTTGTCGTCCATGACCATGGGCGTCTTCTCTTCTCCCCAGTCATTGAAGGCTCCCACCACATCGATTTCTTTGGCATGAGGCGCCCAGACACGGAACGTCACGCCGTCCTTGCCCGGGTGTGCCCCGAATATTTTATATGCCTCGATTTCGGAACCCTGGAAAAAGGGCGTCGTATTGAGTTTTTCCATATAAGAATGCTCCTCCTGTCATCAGGTCCATTTTAGCGCATTTGCGTCTCTCTTTGGGAAAGGAGCCGAGATTATGTAAGCGGTTTTTCGTCACTTCCGGGAATCTGTGAATTGACAACTGTCTCACACCGGTGCAGACCCGATTGTTCCCGCTGTCCCGACAGCTGTTCCTGATCCGCCTCCCACGCTGCCAGATACGCCTGAAGCACTTCTTCCAGCTCAGCCAGCGACTGAATCCGGCTCAGCCGGTCCTTGTATTTCTTCGCATGACGCAGCCCCTTGAGATACCAGGATGCCAGTCCCCGCATCTCCATCGCTGCCGTATGCTCCCCCTTGAGCTCCGCCAGCCCCCGGGCGTGTTCCATGCACAGTGCGATGCGCTCCGGCACGGTGAATGCATGTTTTGTCCCGAAATACGCGTCATTGCATTCCTGGATCAGAAACGGATTGCCCACGATTCCCCGGCCGATCATCACCGCATCACAGCCGGTTTCCTCCATCATCCGCAGGAAATCCTCCGGTGACTTCACATCCCCATTGCCGATCACCGGAATATCCACCGCTTCCTTCACCTTCCGGATCCAGCTCCAGTCCGCCTGCCCGCTGTACATCTGCGACCGGGTGCGTCCATGCACCGTAATGGCACTGGCGCCCGCGGCTTCACAGGCTCTGGCAAGTTCCACACAGTTTTTGTGGTCATTGTCGTACCCGATCCGCATCTTCACCGTCACCGGTTTCTTCACCGCGTCCACCACAGCCTTCACCAGCTTCGCCGCATGATCCGGATCGGTCATCAGCCAGCTCCCGGCATGGGCTTTGATGACTTTGTTCACCGGACACCCCATGTTGATGTCAATGATATCGCAGCCGGTTTCTTCATCCAGAAACTTCGCCGCGTGCACCACCGTATCGATGTCATGACCGAACACCTGAAACGACAGCGGATGCTCATCCGGATCCGATACACACATACCGCGGGTTTTCTCCGAATCGAACCACAGCGCCTTGTCCGACACCATCTCATTGCACACCAGCCCCGCACCGAACTTCCGGGCAATCCGCCGGAACGCCAGATTGGAGATCCCGGCCATGGGGGCCGCGATCACCGGCGACGGAATCTTCACACCGCCGATCTCAAGCATTCATTTTATCCAGGATCTTCTGCAGATCATCCCTGTCAAAATGGTATTCATCATTGCAGAAATTACACGTGATGGTGATCCCGTCATCCTGCCCCAGCAGATCTTCAATGTCCTTCTTCGGCAGCGTCATCAGCACTTTCTCCGTTTTCTGGCGGTCACAGTCACAGTGGAATGCAATGTCCCGGGTTTCCAGAATCTGTGCATCATCAAACATATCCTTCACCAGCTGATCCAGACTGGAATCATCGTATTCCTGCATCAGCGTGGACATCGGCTTCAGCCCCGCCAGCACATGCTCGCAGATCCGGATGTCTTCCTCCGTGGCATCCGGCAGCATCTGCAGCAGCATTGCTCCCGCGGATTCCACATTGCCATCCGTACCGATCTTCACACCCACACTCACCGCCGACGGCGTCTGCTCCGACATCGTGAAATAATATGCGAAATCCTCGCCGATCTCACCGGACTGCAGCTCGATCGTTCCCGTCCAGTTCTCCGCCATATGCAGGTCCTTGGTCACGGTCATCGTGCCGTCCCTGCCGACCACAGCCCCAACATCCAGCTTCCCCGGACCCTTGTACACATCCTCCACATGGGGATTCGACACAAAGCCCCGCACATTGCCATTGGCATAGGCATCCACAATGATCGAGCCGATAGGCCCGTGACCATTGATGGAAATCGTCAGCATCTCCTGATCGCTCTTGAGCATGCTGCCCATGATCGAGGCAATGGACAGCACCCGTCCCAGCGCCGCGCAGGCCGTGGGATGCAAATCAAAACGGTCCCTGGCCTCCTGCACCATATCTGTGGTTCTGTCCAGATAAACACGCACCCGTCCATCCAGGACCAGGGCCTTTACAAGCTGATCTTTCATGATCGTACCTCCCGGGTTGTCAGTCTTAACCATTCCTTATTATTGCGCAGTTGCGTCTGTTTTACGAACCGGACGATGATACAATGAAACAGCTGAAGGGAAATTCAAGGAAACATGAAGCAGAATACAATCACGAAGTTTCTCGCCGCAGCCGTCGTGCTGCTGCTGTTTGTGCTGTTCACCGTGTGCCTCACCGGCGTGGACCTGCGGCCTGTGGGACCGGAAAACTCCTATGTGGGCTTCGCCAGCCTCAACGACTGGGTCTTCAAACACCTGGGCACCAGCAGCCTCTGGGACAAGATCACGGACATCATCGCCCTGGCAGCCATAGCCCTGGCTGCCGTCTTCGGTGCCACCGGCATCTGGCAGTGGATGAAGGGCAAAAGCCTGAAAGCTGTGGATCCCTGTCTCATCGTGCTGGGCATTTTCTACATCATGATGGCAGCATTCTATCTGGCATTCGAGTTCATTGTCATCAACTACCGCCCCGTGCTCGTGGACGGCGCACTGGAAGCCAGCTACCCCAGCAGTCACACCTTTGTCACACTGTTCATCTTCTTCTCTGCACTCCCCGTCACCAACCGCCTGGTGAAAAACCAGTCCCGGCGCATGTGGATCAACGTGACGCTGATCCTGCTGTCAATCATCATGGTCGTTGGGCGTGTGCTCTCCGGCATGCACTGGACCAGCGATGTGGTCGGTGCGTTCCTGCTGGCCCTGGGCATGGCGCTGCTCTATGACGCGTTTGTGCTGTGGTGGCGTGTGGAATAACGACTCACGGAATATTGCAGAAAGGCTCTCATGTGGATGCATGGGAGCCTTTTTGAATGGGTGAATGATGCCGATGGACCTGCGGTCCTGACAGGGCGGGAAAATGAGAGTGGACAGGGGAGCGTGCAATCGTACTCTATTCGTTCGATTCGTACTCTATTCATATTCTAATCGTACTCATCATTCTCAATTCGTATTCTCATTGCTCCCAGGAAACAATTAGATTGGCTTGACAGTAATCAGGTCTTTCCAGACAAGCTGGAATGGGGACCTATATGCAGTATGCAAAACAAGAGTGTCCCCACATTGAGATCAGCTCTCAGATTTGTTAACCAGTTCATATGTTGTCAGCCGTCCTCCTTTGGCTCCCTTTCTTATTTTATTGTCAGCCAGCAGCGGATTAATAACGTATTTTAAGAAACTTCCCCGTGATTGATAGGATGAGGCCTCTTGCAGCTCTTTCGGCGCCATCGGGCCATCGCAAAGCAATTGAACAATCTTTCTCTGATCTTCCGTTACTGATTCGTCTTCTTCAATCACAGCATCAAAATCAGCCAGATTCTCATTGTCAGTGGAATTCCCATATAGAAGATCAAAAAGCGTCAGTTTGAGAAATCCGGGATAAGAAGCTACGATTGGCTGTTTTTCAGGTTCTGCCTGCCTGTATGAACCAGCAATAGTCTGAAATCCTGTACCACCGCGTTCCATCAAATTGGCAACATCCAGACAGGCCGCAATCGTCTGATTCCTCCGGATGGAAGGAATAGATCCCACAGGATACTGTTCATAAGGTTTTGGAAGCAGCCAGGACCCTGGGGAAACAACCTCAATTCTGTCCTGATAAATATCCACGTCTATTTGAGTCC
This sequence comes from uncultured Faecalibaculum sp., assembly GCF_910588395.1. Lineage (GTDB taxonomy): Bacteria > Bacillota_I > Bacilli_A > Erysipelotrichales > Erysipelotrichaceae > Faecalibaculum. The sequence continues at coordinate 25,539 of NZ_CAJUPA010000012.1, forward strand.
CCATAATGGAGTAATCTCTGTGAGCTATTGCGTTTACCAGTACCTCCCGAACAGCTTCCCTGGGATAGGAACGTATTTCTTCTCTGCCACCTTCCGAAGTTTTTTTCCATCCAATTTTTGTATTTCTTTCTATAAAAGTGAGAGCATTATCAAATACATCCAGCAGCAAAAGTGAGAGCATTATCAAATACATCCAGCAGCGGACCAGTATATCTGCCGGTGTCCAGAACCTCCCCTGCTTTATTGCTTCCCCTCCAAAGCCTGCAGGTAATCATGGAATCAGGATCATTGTAATCATTTTTAAACATCAACAATCCTGTAGTAGCATACCCGTCTTTCGAAACAATTTGTTCGTTTTGAAGTTCCTTCTCGTCAGGAAGACTGTTATTTTTTCTGTATTGTCCACAAACAGTAAGATACCTGCTCCATTCTTTTTTATCATAAGGCACATCGCTCACTGAATTGTCCACTCCATGTTTTTTTCTGGACAGAGAGACAATTTCTTCCGGACTTGCCGGTGTGGTATAACCATCTCCCTTTACATACACTGTTTCATTGAAATCTCCATCCCTGTACCTGACAACAGAATCAGACAGGAAAACCTTTATAGCCAGAATAAACCGTTCCGCATCATTATCCACACTGCGCATCGAAAATGCGTATTTCGCATGTGGGAAAATATGTCTGTCATTGATTTGGACAACAAGATTTTTCATCTTGTCAATCTCTTCAATGGATAATCCAAATGCATCCCGATTATCGTTCACACCGACAAATATGATTCCACCTTCACCGTTCGCGAATCTCACAATAGTTTTGGCCCACTTCAAAGGATTATCCTGAGACAAGACAGTTTTCAGCTCATAATTCAAGTCTTCGGTTATGACATCTGGATATAATTCTGTGATTTTCATGGTACATTCCTCATGGTTATCCTGTCTGATCAGGATGTTCTTTCTCTGTTCATACTTATTCGCTCTTCAATCATACTCCATTCATACTCTAATCATTCCCTATTCTTACTCTATTCATATTCTAATCGTACTCACCGTTCTCAATTCGTCCTCTAATTGCTCTCGGAAAATGATTCGCTTGAAGGAATAGATGTACAATTTCAAGACCATTTCAAATAGATACCCAGTTCCTTTTCCGTTCTCTGGCGGATACTTTCTGCTCTCTCCGCTGCTTCCTGAAGATCCAGTCCAGCCTGATCCGCTGCAGCCAGCAGTTCCTCCATATCCGGATCTTTTCCATTTCCATGAATCATGGTGGCATGTTCTCCACCCATGGAATTTGACCAGGTCAAATCATATGCAGGAGCCAGTTCCCAGTGGTCCTGCAGATACAGAAATGAAAAATTATTGGAGTGATCATCCCTGTTGTGAGCGAACACATTGAAACACATGAGAGAAAACATCTGCCAGACTTCCTCCCTGGATCTGGTAAGCAGCCAGGTAAGTTTCAGCAGCAGATCATAATCCAGACTTGGAATGCGATGACTGGTTTCAAGGAGACCGGAGACAGAAATCATATGGATTTTCTCTGTACTGTTTCTGTCAAAGCGCCTGGAAGCAAAATACCCGCTTCATCTGTCGGAAGGAAACAGCTTCGTTTCCGCAACTCTCAGACCGCAGGCTTTGGCGCATTGATGGTAATCATACTCCATCTGGCAGACATTTTTCAGGTCCGTGGAAGCAGGAAACTTCACGATCCATTCTTCGTTGTCCACCGTAATATTCACTTTCGGTCTGGCGCCGCCGGAAGAACCCGCATGGTCATATAACACATCCAGGTTATCCGATGAAGATCCATTCAGTATTTCCTGAACCGCTTCAGCCAGTTCATCCAGGGATTTCCGGCTGTCAACTGCATTTTCCAGAAGCCAGACCGGTCGATATTCCAGGGCCCCTTTTCCACTGTTTCCCAGAATGGAAAGCCGTTGCAGGACTGTCAGCGACTCCAGAACAATCCCCTTCTCCCGCAGCATCCAATCTGTCAGCAGCTGCCCCCAGCCATCCGGGAGACTGTCCGCAAACACACCAAACAATCCATCAAACAAAAGCGGATTTTTGGGTGCAAACAATCCAGGTCTCAGTGGCAGAGAAAGCGGACTGATGGAAAATCCCGTTTCAATCCATTTCGGATCGTATTCGAAAACCACCAGATTCCTGTCATCCAGGGCCAGTGTTCCCACTTTTTTCTCGTTCAGGAATACTTCAAGACTTTCGATGTCTGCGACGTGCATCTATAACCTCCTGAATACTTGTATATTTCTTTTTCGTGAACAGCGCTTCGATATCCTCCAGACTGTCCAGTACATGCGCCACCCGGCAGAGAGAGGAAAATGCGATTTCTCCCGTCTGTTCAAACCGCTTGTAGGAACTCAGAGACATCCCGCTGCGACGTGCCAGCTCTGCCTGGGTATACCGGAGTTCTTTTCGCCTCTGGCGGCAGCGCTTTGCGACTTCCTGCTGAGCTTCTTCCGGCGTATGAAATAGGGAAAGGTCTATCATAGTTCATATTTTATCCTTTTTCGGGAATACAGGCAGTTTTAGCTCATATATGAGCTGTTTTAGTGTGTTTGACGGTTAGTACAATCAGAATGAAAAGAGTGTCTTCCCAATCAGAAAGGCACTATAGGTATGATTGCTCTCTATTATTTACCTGCCTCATTTCAAGGTAAAATGAGGCAGAAAAGATAAAGGAATTTGAATGCGCAACTTCGAATACAAAGAATTGAGTACAAAACTCCTGACACCGGCGATTGTCAAGCAGCTTTTGGAAATCCATGAACATAAAGGCAGGCAGGAACAATATCTGGCTGCTCCTTCCAAACTGCTTTCCTTCCTGCTGAAAATTGCTGTCATTCAAAGCACACGATCCTCCAACAGGATTGAAGGAATTGTGGCTGCAGACCGCCGGCTGAAGGAGATCGTGAAGATGGATACAGCGCCGGTCAATCGCTCTGAATCAGAAATCGCCGGATATCGAAAAGCTCTTTCTCTGATTCACGAGAGCTATGAGTATATTGAACCCAAACCAGGTGTCATTCTTCAGCTTCACCGGATTCTGTATTCCTTTCTGACAAATGAAGGAGGCTCCTGGAAAAACAGCGACAATATCATCGAAGAAAAAGATGCGCAGGGTATCAGCCACGTTCGTTTTACTCCCGTACCAGCTTTCCAGACACCGGAAACCATGGAACAGATGTGTCAGGCCCTCGCATCTGCCTGGGATGATCCGAAGACTGATCAGCTGCTGCTGATTCCACTCTTCATTCTGGACTTCCTCTCCATTCATCCTTTCAACGACGGAAACGGCCGTATGAGCCGCCTGCTTACTCTGCTCTTTCTGTATCGGGCAGGTTACATCTCCGGCAAATACATCAGTCTGGAGCATCTGATTGAAAGCTCCAAAGAAACCTACTATTCATCTCTGAAAGACTCCTCTGCCAGCTGGCATGACAATCTGAATTCCTATGTGGAGTTCACAGAGTATCTTCTGGGAATCATTCTGCGTTCTTATCAGGGACTCGAATCCCGGGTCAGACTGTCACAGGACCGTACTCTCTCCAAACCTGCCCGGGTGGAGCAGGTTATCCGAAACCAGATTCAACCGATATCAAAACGGAAACTGCTGGAGGTTATGCCGGATATTAGCACATCCACCGTTGAACGGACTTTGGGAAGTCTTCTGAAAGAAGGAAAAATCATCAAAACAGGAAAAGGAAGAGGGACAAAATATTATTTCAGCAACCAGGATTGATTCACTTATTCGCCCGTTATCTGCCTCATTTCATTCTTTTCTGCCTCATTTGACCCCAAAATGAGGCAGAAAAACCGTTTTTGGGCAGAAAAAAGGAGAGAAACCACTATGAGTCTCTCTCCCTGTCTGCTTATCGCTTTGTCAGCTCATCCAGAGCCTTGTTGATGTCTTTCTGATCAATGGTCTTGGGAATCGGAGGCTGCTCGACAGTCTCCTTTTTCGTTTCCACAACTTCCACCGTGATCGGCGCATTGGGATCTGTCAGCTGTCCGTACTTCATCAGGTTGGTGATTTCCTCGTTGGTCAGCGTCTCGTGTTCAAAGAGATTGTTCGCAATGAGATCCAGCAGTGCACGGTTCTCTGTCAGGATGCGCTTGCATTCCTTGTGACAGGAATTCACAATGTCCCGCACCTCTTTGTCGATCTCTTCCGCCACACCGGCAGAATAGTTGGCGCCCTGGGTATAGTCCCGTCCCAGGAAGACATTTCCCTGAGGATCCGCATACTGAATCGGACCCAGGCTGGACATGCCATAGACCCGGACCATATTCTTGGCGATTTCCGTCAGTCGTTCAATATCGTTGACCGCACCTGCACTGATTTCACCGAATACGATTTCCTCCGCCGTGCGTCCGCCCAGCAGACCGGTGATCTGCGCCACAAACTCACTGCGCTTGTGGAAATACTTCTCCTCCCTGGGCGTCATGAGGTTGTAGCCGCCTGCTTCTCCGCGGGGAATGATGGTGACTTTCTGCACCATATCCGCGTCTTCCACTTTCAGACCAATGACCGCATGTCCGGCTTCATGGTAGGAAACCAGCCACTTGTCCTTCTCTGTATATTTCTTGGATTTCTTTGCCGGACCCATCATGACCCGGTCAATGGCTTCGTCCAGGTCATTCATGGTAATGGCGGTTTCCTTGTTCCGCACCGCCAGAATGGCACCTTCGTTCAGAACGTTGGCCAGATCCGCGCCGGAGAATCCGGGGGTCCGCTTCGCCAGATTTTCCAGCGTCACATCCGGAGCCAGACTTTTGTTCCGGGCATGAACTTCCAGAATCTCCCGGCGGCCTTTGACATCCGGCAGGTTGACCGTGATCTTCCGGTCAAACCGGCCGCTTCGCTGCAGAGCCGGGTCCAATACATCCGGCCGGTTGGTGGCAGCAATGACCACAATGCCGTTGTTGTCTTCCATGCCGTCCATTTCCACCAGCAGCTGGTTCAGTGTCTGTTCCCGTTCATCGTTACCGCCGCCCATGCCGGCACCACGCTGACGGCCCACCGCATCGATTTCATCAATAAAGAGAATGCAGGGAGCGCTTTTCGCGGCAGTCTTGAACATATCCCGGACACGGCTGGCGCCGGTTCCCACAAACATTTCCACGAAATCAGAACCGGAGATGGAGTAGAACGGCACATTGGCTTCGCCTGCCACCGCTTTGGCCAGCAGCGTTTTACCGGTACCGGGAGGACCCACCATCAGCACACCCTTGGGAATGTGAGCGCCCATATCCGTGAATTTCTTGGGAGAGCGCAGATACTCGATGATCTCCTTGACCTCTTCCTTTTCCTCTTCACAGCCGGCTACATCCTTGAACCGGGTCTTCACATTGGATTCCACCCGGGCTTTGGATTTGGAAAACTCGAAGGCTTTGTTGTTGCCTCCGGCACCGCCCATTTTGGTGAACATGTAGTAGAAGAAAACACCCACCAGCAGGAATGGAATCAGCTGTCCCAGAAGGGAAAGCCACATGCCGTTGGTGCTGGGATCTTCCACCGTGATCTGGCCGCCGTCGGATGTCAGCCGCTCCTGCAGCCAGGCCATGTTCTCATCGGTGTTGGGAACCAGAACCGAGTAGCTGACGGTTCTGTCTCCGGTTTTGTATGTGCCCTCCACGTTGATCACCGTGGAGGAAATCGTCAGCTGCGAATCCTGAAAATCAGTGCTCTCCGGCAGTTTCTGAAATTCCGTGTAGTTCATCCGGACAGTGCTGCCGGTGGAACTGTACGCAATCAGCGATATGACGATGGTGATGATGAAAATCGTAGGCAGATAATTCAGCCATTTCTTCATTCGCCGTTATTCCCCCTGTTCATATATTTCGGGTTTCAGAATGCCAATGTACGGCAGGTTCCGGTAGCGCTGGTTGTAGTCCAGTCCGAATCCCACCACAAATTCATTGGGTACCTGAAAGCCCACGTAATCGGCTTCAATGTCCACAACCCGGCGCTCGGGTTTGTCCAGAAGCGCGACAACTTCCACGTTTTCGGCTCCCTTGTTGCGGAACATCTGTTTTACGGCTTCCAGTGTGCGGCCGGTGTCCACAATGTCTTCCACCAGCAGCACGTCACGGTTCACCGTGGACAGGTCCATATCCATGTCAATGCGCACATCTCCGATGGATTTGGTTCCCTGATAGGAGCTGACTTTCATAAATGCGATTTCCACAGGCATGGTAAAGCGCTTCATGAGTTCCGCCATGAAGGGAACGCTTCCCTTGAGGAGTCCCACCACAATAGGGATGCGGCCCTTGGCAAGATAATCGGCCTGTATCTGTGCTGCCAGTTCGCGGCAGCGTTCTGCGATCTGTTCTTCTGTCAGCAGAACTTCCTGTATATCCTGGGTGATCATACTTGTTTCTCCTTGAAAGTTACATTTTTGATTTTATCATGAACGGTTGCTGGTGAAAACTGCCGGAAACAGAAGGTCTGACCTCCTGCAAAATGATGCCTGTCGCATCCCCATCCCGGGACATAAATGACCTTTCCTGCCCTGTTGACAACCACATACCACCGGCTCCGTTCCAGCCGGCTGATGTGGCGGTCGATAAAGAAGCGGCTGAGCTTTTTCCACCCAAACCGCATCTCCATCCCGTCTCCGGGGCGGGGACTGCGAATCGTCAGGGGGAAGTCCTCCGGCTGCACTGACAGCCGCTGCACCGGATCTGTTTCCGGCAGCCGGGCGGTGTTGTCCACCATCGGTAGCCGGCGCAGTTCCTCCGGAGTCTGTATTTCACAGGTTTGTATAGCCGCCAGCGGTTTCGATGCAGCCATGAGCCGGTCATCATGCCGCTCAATGAACCATTCCTGCAGTTCGCAGACACAGTTTTTCTGCAGCTGCCTGAACAGCTCCCGGGTCTGCCGCCCTGACAGATGGTTCCCTGTCTGCTGCCAGATCCAGGTTTCCAGCAAAGCCGGCCCATCTTCCTGCGAAAACAGATCCGCTGACGGATGATCCGCAAAAAAACATGCTGCGCGTCTTTGTTTTGCCAGCAGTCGGCGGTTGGCCAGACTGATTTCCCGCAGCAGGACGGGGCGCTCTTCTTCCTTCATCCCATGGCGGATCCGGTTGCGGGCATAGGCATCGGTGAGGTTGGATTCATCAATGCCAAAAGGCACCTGATTTCTGCGGCAGTAGTCTTCCAGATCCTGCTTTCTCCAGCCAAGCAGCGGCCGTTCAATGATCAGATCCTGCCGTTTCGTCCTGTATTTCAGGCCATACCAGTCGCACAGCATGCGTCGTTCCTTCTGAAACACAAAAGTCTCCAGCAGATCGTCCTGTTGGTGGGCCGTCAGAACGGTGCCGATGCCCTGCTTCCGGGCCTGTCGACAGAAAAACTCATACCGGACGTCCCGGGCCCAGGCCTGAAAATTCCCCGTTTCATAGTGGGGATACAGCACCGCCATGGCAATCCCGTGTTTCAGACAGTAATCCCGGACAATGTCTTCATCCCTTTGAGCAGTAGGGCGTTTCCGGTAATTCACATGACACACAAACAGTTCTGTGCCTTTTTTCCATTCCATATCCAGCAGCGCCATGGAATCCGGGCCGCCGGAGCATGCCAGCAGTTTCACGGACTCATCTTACACCACCAGCCTGTATCTGTGCGGGCTGCAGAAAACGAAAAAAGCACCCGAAGGTGCTCAGATGGTTTTGTGCAGACATTCGCTGATGTAGCGGGGGCTGTATTCATGCGCCAGGTGCAGTCTGACCTGCTCCAGGACTTCGTCGCCGGAGGTCCGGTTCCGGAAACACTCCGAGGTGATCAGCTGGGCGAATGCATCCGCATCCATTTCGCTTTCCAGACTGCTGCAGGTTCTCTCATCCGGATCCAGACAGCCCTGCAGCCGCCACTCATTGCGCTCCTGCCAGATGTGGCGGAGGGAATGGGCGATTTTGAAATACGCCTCCCGGTCATTCCGGTCCACATCCACATACAGCCGGCTCTGATGAGGCAGGCAGATCAGGGTGTTTCCGGCGTGGACCTGAAACGGCTGATCCAGAATCACATTGCCCTGCATGTCCACGAACCGTCCTTTTTCACGGATCATGACATCAGGCACTGGCATCTCCAGTACCCGGCAGACAAAACGGATATAGCGCGGACAGGGAATACTCAGCATGTTCTCTCTCTTTCTTTCCCGACTGCTCTGTACTAGCAGCAGCCTTCCGATGGATGTCCCGCCGGTTTTCCGGGAAAAGAAAACAGGATCGGGACCGGTCAGTTTTGACCTTGTTCTTCTCCTGTATTTAACCATTTATAAATCGTTCTGTCATTCTAACTGGCATGCTTGGCTTCTGTACCGGCATCAACGGGTGGGAAGCACCCGTTTGGCCATCCGTTTCATCCTGCGGTACAGCCCGATCAGCGGATGAAATTTCTCGCTGATCATCGCCGACTTCTCAATGAACAGCTCCACCACCACCAGAATCGCCAGCATGACGAAGAACCCCATGTTCCGGTTGAGCAGATACACATAAGCCGACAAACCGAACAGCGCTGTCAGACCGCACATGATCAGCACCGTGTTCCGGTGCCCGTATCGGGCCATCAGCAGGTGATGAATGTGGCTTTTGTCCGCCTGGGAAAACTTCATGCCTTTCAGCGTCCGGCGCAGGATCGCCGAAAGCGTGTCAATGATGGGAATCATCAGCAGCAGGATGGGGAGAGCCAGGGTCATGATGGTGCTGGATTTGAATCCCATCAGGGAGATGGCAGAGATCATGAAGCCCAGAAACAGCGAGCCGCAGTCTCCCATGAAAATGCTGGCGGGATAGGAATTGAACACGAGAAATCCCAGGGTGGCGCCGGCCAGCAGGAAGCAGATCGTGATCACGTCCGGGCGCCGGTCTATCATGGCCAGACAGCCGGTGACCACCAGAATGATCACCGACATGCCGCCGGCCAGACCGTCCAGACCATCAATCAGGTTTACGGCGTTGGTAATGCCGCAGACCCAGAGGATGGTGAAGAGAAAGGACACGAATCCGAAGTCAATCCGGATCCCGAAAGGCAGCCGCAGCACATCCACCTGCACGCCGCTGGCAATCAGCACCAGTGCCGCCACGGCTTCCAGGGCAAGTTTCACCACCGGTTTGATGTCAATGAGGTCATCCACCAGCCCGGTGAAAAACATCACGCTGCCACCGGCCAGGATTCCGAAGACGGCCCGGTCCGCATGAACGAACACCGCCGCGCAGATCATGAACGCCAGATAAATGGCCACACCGCCGATGCGGGAAATGAGGCCGTGGTGCACCGTGCGCTTGTTTTCCTGTGCGTAGGCTTTGCAGATGACAGAGTATTTTTTCACCAGCGGCGTGAGAGCCACGGAGATCAGAAACGGCAGTACATAGAGACTTGCTTCAGGCATCTTCCTGCTCCCTTCTAACCGGATATCCCAGGGTTTCCACCAGTGTCTGGGGAAGGCCGAAGCAGGAGGCCAGGGTGCCCCGCAGCGTCAGCCCTTCTGTCATGAACCGCTCCCGGGCTTCCAGACTGGCAGTTTCCAGCACACTGCCGGTCCAGGACACGATCTGGTCAATGACCGGCTTCATCCCGGGCCACAGGGACGAAGCCCGGATTTTGACAGTTTCATATTCCCCGTACCGGTTCATGCCGCTGACTTCCAGCAGCGGATTGTGTCCCTGCCACAAAGCCTGGGACGCGGCCAGCCGCAGAGCCCTGGCGTCTTCCAGATGCAGCAGACAGCGGGTCTGTCTGGCAGCGAGCTGCTGTATATCTTCATCCATGGCTCTGCCTCCGAAGAGAATGAACTGGCCTTTGACCAGTTTCCCGCCAATGAAAAGTCCCAGTTCCGTGCCGGCATAGCCGGTCTGAATCACCATCCGGGTGTCATTGGCCTGGAGCCGGGGCACAAACCGGACTTTTCTGGCGCCAGCCTCCAGTCCGGTTTTCTTCCACTGTTCTTTTTCTTCCTGGGTGATGTTCTGCCGGGTCCGGATTTCCAGGCAGGGAGACAGGAAGCGTTCAAAGGCTCCTGCCTGCCGCAGCAGCAGACTGATCAGTGCCGCGCTTTCCCGTCCGGGGCGTTCCTGATCAAAAGGATGCCACACTTTGTAGTTCCGGGGATTGTCGTAGAGCCGCTTCATGGCGTCTTCTCCCAGCCAGATCTGCCCGGCCTGGTCCTCTCCTGCCAGAGAGCGGACGGAGACAGTCCTGGGCAGGCCGGCAGTGCCTGGTGCCTCTGCTGCGGCAGCCGGGCTGCTGCTCTGGTCTGCGGCTCTGGCGGGCACATGCAGTGTGCAGACATCTGCACCGGGGTCCAGACTGTACCAGGTATCGAAAATCATCGCGAGAACCCGTTCAGCACCGTCAGGGAGAGAATGGCCTGGCTGGCCAGGTAACCCATGATCAGGGAAACCAGGAAGAGAAAGATCAGCGCTTTCTGCCGGTCCGGGTGTTTCCACAGCGCATCGAACCGCATGCCCCAAAGCGCGTAGAAAGACAGACCGAAACACACCAGAAACAGGGCAAACTGCAGCAGGGCGTAGCTCATGAGCGGCTCCTTCCTGATCCTCTGGTCCCGTGACTGCTTCCCGCGGTGACCACCTGCACAAAGGGATGGCGGTGCTTCAGCACCAGCGCGGCGTTTTCCAGCACCTCCTGATCCACGGAAAAGCCCATCATGGCGGAGCCGGATCCGGTCATCATTACCCGCACCAGGCCCAGTTCCGTCATTTCCTCCCGCAGGGATTCCAGTTCCGGCACCAGGGCCATCGCCGCGGGTTCCAGGCTGTTGACCATGGTGGACAGCAGCAGTTCCTCATTGCGGCTGACCAGCGCTTCTTCCACCATGTCAATGTCATGCATTTCCGTGCGGGATTCATGCCACTTTTCGAACGCCGCCGGGGTGCTGACGCCGGCTTCCGGCTTCACCAGCAGCAGATCGAATTCCCAGTCCGTGTCAATGGGATGGATGATCTCCCCGATTCCCTGCACCCGGCTGGTGCGCCCGGCAATGCAGAAAGGCACATCCGCACCGACCCGGGCACCCAGGGCGTACAAAGCGGATTCGGACAGACCCAGATGTTCCAGACGGTTCAGCGCCTTCATCAGCGCCGCGGCATCTGCGCTGCCCCCGGCCAGTCCAGCCTGCTCGGGGATGCGCTTGGTGACATGAATGTCATAGGCGCCGATGTTTTTTCCCTGCGCAGCTGCATAGTCCCGCAGCACCTCCAGGGCTCTGGTCAGGGTGTTGTCCGCCGGCAGCGGACTGTCGCAGGTGATGTGATCGGTCGAGGTGGAAGAAGGCGTGATTTCCAGGGTGTCTCTCAGAGACACCGGGGCCATGACCATATCCAGTTCGTGATACCCGTCCGCCCGCTGCCGCACCACGTCAAGGGCGAGGTTCACCTTTGCATTTGCGTATATCTTCATAATTCTCCTCATACAGGCGGATAAACGTGTCCAGATCCAGATTCTGAGCCCGGGCAGAGGAATCGATCCCGGCCCGTTCCAGAATGGCGGCGGTCAGTTCCTTGTCCTGCAGCCACTGCCGCAGGTTGTTGGAAATGGTTTTCCGGCGCTGCACAAAACAGGCTTTCACCATTTCGAGGAACAGCTTTTCGTCCCGCACAGGATGGTCTTTGATGAAATCGAAACGAACCACCGCCGAATCCACATTGGGCCGGGGGCTGAACACCTGCCGGGAGACATCCATGACTTTCTTCACATGGGTGCGGTAGCGGGTGATCACCGACAGGGCATTGTAGTCGGCTGTGCCCGGACCGGCGGTAAAACGGTCCGCCACTTCTTTCTGCATCATGGCTGTGACGCTGGAGATGTCCGCATCGGATTCAAACAGCCGGAACAGGATCGGTGTGGTGATGTAATAAGGAAGGTTGCTGGCAAAGCGCACGTTCTGCCCGGGTTTGCGGAACTGCGCGATGATGTCTTCCACCGGCGCATCCAGAAAATCCTGCAGGATCACAGTCAGATTGTCGGCTCCCAGTTCCGCCTGCAGGATCTCCGGCAGCCGGGGATCCACTTCGAAGGCCACCACCCGGTCGGCTTTTTCGCAGAGAAACTGAGTCAACGCCCCGATACCCGGACCGATTTCAAATACCAGATCGCCGGGATCGTCAATGGCGCTGCGGGCGATTTTCTCCACCACACCGGGTTCCGTGATGAAATTCTGTCCGAATTTCTTTTTGGCCTGCAGACCATAGCGGTCCTGAATTTCTCTTGTCCGTTTAACTGTGGCAATTGCTTCCTGCATCCTGCACCAGCCTTTCCGCTTCTTCTTTGGTGATTCCCAGCAGATTCATCCGCTTCCAGCAGGTCTTCGCGTTGCAGGGACCAAGATGGAACGCCCTGCAGGCTGCTTCCCGCTTTTTTCTGTCCCCGCAAAGGCCCAGGTCCAGAAACTCTGCCCAGGAAATCGTGTTTTCCGGCCGCTTTGTGAAGGTGACACAGGCAGCCAGAGCCGCTTCCAGATCTTCTTTCTGCGCATGTTCCACCCCGACTTTCCGGGTGGTTCTGGCTTTTGCCTTCAGGATGAACACCTGTCCGGCTTCCGGAACTGCCTCCATGATTTTCCGCCGGATTCGCTCTCCGGGCCCATCAGGATCTGTAAAGACGATGATGCCCCGGGTCCGGGCCGCTTCCCGAATCAGTTCCAGGGTCTCCGGACTCAGCCTGCCGCCGTCTGTTTCGATGGTATCGCAGTCAAAACAGCTTTTTAGCCGGGCTGTATCATTTTTTCCTTCCACCACAATGACCTGTGAAATGTGGGTCAACGGTTCACTTTTCTCCATAAACGGCACTCCTTTTCCGGTGTTGTCGGTCTGCAGCCCTCAGACTGTGCCATGGGGCGCAATGAATCCTTCCCCATGGACAGAGTTGACATCGCTGACGATGATGAAAGCCGATTTGTCCAGCGCCAGCACGCCCTGTTCCAGCTGCGGATACTGCGTGCGGGCAATGACGCACATCACCACCGGGCGGCTGGTTTCGGTATAGCCGCCCCGGGATGACAGCAGCGTCACGCCCCGTTCCAGATCATTCAGGACAAACTGCCGGACTTCCTCCCATTTGTCGGTGATGATCATGACATTCTGCGAAGGCTGGGAGCCCAGCATGATGGTGCGGTTGATCATGTAGCCGGAGACAAACACGGAAATCAGACCCACCAGTGCGGCCTGCAGTCCATAGCTGACAATGCCCAGAGCCACGGTAAGGCCGTCAATGATCATGACTGCGTCGCCTTCCTTGATGGGCGTGTATTTGGCCAGGATCAGAGCCGGAATGTCCATGCCACCGGTGGAGGCACCGGTGCGGAACACCAGGCCCAGTGCCAGGCCGCACAGGAAGCCGGAGTAGATGGAAGCCACCCAGGTTTCCATGAGGAAATAATCCGGCGGAAAACAGGTGCCGGCGACCCAGGTGAACAGATTGACGAATACCGGGTACAGAATGGCAGAGAGAATCGTGTTCATCGCGAACTTCTTGCCCAGGGCAATCGCTCCCAGAATAAACAGGCCGATGGTCAGAATATTGATCATGGCAATCGTGGGAATGTGCAGCAGGGGATACAGAGCCACGGAAACACCGGCTACGCCGCCGGTCAGGATTTCATTGGGGACAATGAGGAAGGCCACGGCTGCCGCAAGAAGCGCATTGCCGGCGACCACCATACCCAGAGAAACAATCTTCTTCATAACTTTCAGTATAGCATGCACCCACAGAAGGGACAGGCAGAGTGTCCGGGGCGCAGCCAGGAGCTTCTTTTGATGCGGAAAGCAGACGGGTCTGATATGTGCGGATGCAGTCTGGCCGGAAACGAACAGCAGGGATGCTCCTGAAGGAACATCCCTGCCTGATGATCTGTGCTGTGATTCAGTTTCCGGCAGCGGTTTTGCGGCGCATTTCCGCCAGGAGACGGTCGTAGTTCGGTCCGAAATCCAGGGCCTTTTCCACATCCTGGCGGCGTCCCTGTCTTTTCAGCCACGCAAACAGGGCCTGAGATTCCTGACGGCCTGTGCGGATCCCTTTCTGAATGCCTTTCTGAATGCCGCTGCTTTCTCCTTTTTCATACATGATGACCTGCGTCATATACATGACATCCACCTCCTTTTTCTCCTTTGAAGTCAGCCTGATCCCGCGGGAAGCGAGAAACCGGTAATCCGGCTTCTCCCGGTAAAACAGATGACAGAGCAGCTGCTGCAGTTCGGTCCGGTTGTCCGTCTCTCCGTCAAATTCCACAAAACAGACAGCCTGAGAAGCTGTATTTCTTCCTGCCTGCATCCGTTTTTCTCTGCTTTCAGTATACCATCGCTTCGGATTCTTCAGATACCGGTTCAGATCCTGCGCATTGCCGCTCCAGGGCAGATAATACGGCGGTCGCGGGAGGGTGCCGGGCTTCACAGGCAGCAGCCAGACAGAAATCACCTGCGGCGAATACTCATACAGTTTTGCGTGATATCCCCTGGCTGCCAGACCGGCTGCATACATACCGGAGCGTTTGGGCAGTGAATAGGGCAGATCCTGCTCCCGCTGCATTTCATCATTCACCAGATACCGGGATGGAACCATATTTTCCTGATCTGGAAGCGGGAGGCAGTACTGCACCACTGAATCTCCATGGAGCACATGCCCGCCCTGCCAGATCTCCTCATTGCGCAATGTCAGCAGCTCTTCATGATCCTTCTGTGCATACTGCACCAGCTCACGGATGGAAAAGTGGTGAAACTCCGGGTGAACGAGCCGGATAATGGCCGCATTGATCACCGGAATTGCAATCACAGACTTGAATGCCTGATCATAGCTGCGTTTTCCTTTGCCGCTTTTTCTGCTTCCGGCTTTTCCTTTCCTGTTTTTTCGGGTATCTTTCCTCTTCATTGTCTTCCGGCATCCTTCCCTCCTCCTTATATGTTTTCTTCCTTTCTGCTGATGCTCTTCGCAGACGCATCCGGTTTTCAGCCACCCCCGGACAGCTCCTGCAGGTATGCTTTCAGCTCCTTGTCAGCACACCACACAAAACATCCCTCCCGGGCCCGGGTCAGCAGCACCCGGTAAGTGTCCCGGATGATCCGGTCCGCCACCTGGCATTCTGCCGGACCGGGATGCAGCTGCTGCTGCAACCCGCCCATCAGCCAGTCCTGCGGCGTCCGTTTGTGCCAGACCGTCTGCACATTTCCCTGCCGGAACACAAGATCCGGACCAATCAGCACCCCGGTCCAGTCCGCTTCCTGTCCCTGTATGTCCTGGACACTGTCCACCCGCAGATATCCTTCCGGCATCGTTTTCTGATCCGCTTCCTGCGGCCAGTAACCGAAAAACCCGGATCCGATGTGAAATCCACAGCCCCCGGGTTCCTCTTTCTGTCCGGCTGCCGGCCAGCAGCGCCCGCCGCACAGCCGCACGCTGTCCCCCTGCGCCTGTTTTTTCTCCAGAGCCCGCACCACCGCCCGGGGTGTGGCCATGACCCGAAACCCAGATTCCTGTGCATCCAGGCTGTCCTCTGCAGCTCCCTTTCTGTCCAGCAGCCCGCTGACGAACCGGAGGGCTGCCTGTCCCTGCCTCATTCGCTGCTGCTCCTGAAGAACCGGATGCACGATCAGGTCTTTCGGATTCCCGGGATGTGTTCTGTTGTGGTCTCTCACCGCCTGCCGGATATCCTGCAGCGTGCAGGCATCATCAGCGGATACCTGCTGGGTTTCATCCAGAAAGAGAACCAGATCTCCGGAAGCATGCAGCAGCTGGTCCAGGCTGTCAGAGCGCTGCAATGCAGCCAGAGCCGGAGGAAGAGACCGGTCCGGGACCGCAATGCCTTTGTGTTTCCGGGACAGGCGCTGGGCATCATCCACCAGAATGACCTCTGCCTGGCTGCAGCCAGGTGCCAGGGTACGGGTCAGTGGTATGAGTGTGTCGGTGAATCCCCGGGGGAGTTCTCCGGCTTCCTTGATGGAGCCGATCAGATTCCGTCTGGCCGGAGCGCAGCCGGAGGTGTACAGCCCGCTGCGTCCCTGCTCCAGAAGCCGCATCAGCAGCTGCAGGGCCACCACTGTCTTTCCTGTGCCAGGGCCGCCCTGCACAACATGGATCCTCCCGCTGCTGCACTTTGCTGCTTCCAGAATCCCGGAGAAAACCCGCTGCTGTGCACCCTGCAGACAGATTGTCCGCTTTCTGCTGTGCCGCAATGCGTCCTGCAGCAGGGGAGCGGGACGCAGAGGCGACTGGGAAATCCGCCAGAGCAGATCCGGTGCCGGCGGTTCTGACAGCATGGTCTGCAGCCAGGTTTTCAGCATCTCTCTGTTTTCCCGGAAAAACAGAGGCGGCTCTCCGCTTTCCTGTCGCTCCAGAAGTGCCTGGCCACTGCGTCGGGACATGTTGTGCAGCCACACAGCCCCTGTCACCTCCAGCTCCAGCATCCGGACTTCCCGGTTCCATTCCGCCAGCTCCCGCACATACGCCGCTGTCTGGACAGCAGGATGCAACACATCCCGTCTGTCTCCCCCAGTCCAGGTCCGCACCAGATCCGGTCTTTCACCGTCTGCCGGTTCCGCCGACCTCCACTGTTTGAGCTCCAGCACCAGCAGACAGCGCCGGGAAGCCAGCACCACATCTGCCCGTTTTCCCGACAGGGGCAGCTGCCCTTCAAACCCTGCCAGAATCTTTTCATCCAGACCGGTTTCCGCCAGAAGATCCGCAAGGGCCTGCAGCGATGAAATCCATGAACGCCATTCCTGACGGGAAGGCACATTGCCTTTTGCCTCCATCGCTTTTTGAAGCACCCCTGCCATTTCCCTGCCGAAATCCGGGCGGCACACGTCTTTCAGTGTGCAAATGTGCATGAAATCCACAGGTGCCTCCTTTCCGTTTTTCCGCATATGACAGCATCCGCAGATCCTGACGGATGATTAAAACAGTTTCCTCTGGAAGTTAAGCGCTTCCATAGTCTTTTCCCGGTCAGTTTGCAAGGGCTTTGACCGCAAATGTCCGAAAAGTGATAACTCTTTTCTGACAAACTGTGTGATTTTTTGGGTCTATCCGGTACAATAAACCTTGTTCAGAACCAGAAAGGAGACTCTGACAAATGCTAAACAAGCTTTTCAAGCTGGATCAGAAACACACAACGGTCAAAACTGAAATCCTGGCCGGCGTAACGACCTTCCTTGCGATGGCCTATATCCTGGGCGTCAACCCGGCGATTCTGGGAGATGCAGGCATGGATATGTCCGCTGTCTTCATGGCCACAGCCATCTCCAGTGGTGTTGCCTGCCTCATCATGGGCCTGCTCGCCAACTACCCGGTGGCTCTGGCTCCCGGCATGGGCGTCAACGCTCTCTTCGCCTACACCATCTGCCTGGGAATGGGCTATTCCTGGCAGGCAGCGCTGGCAGCTGTATTCGTATCCGGTATCGTCTTCGTGCTGATTTCCGTCACCGGCGTGCGCAAGCTGATCATTGACGCAATTCCTGTTCAGCTGAAGACCGCCATCGGCGCCGGCATCGGATTCTTCATCGCCTTTGTGGGCTTCAAGAACGCCGGCATCATCATTGCCAACGAAAGCACATTCGTGGGCCTTGGCAATCTGGGCGATCCCGCTGTTCTGCTGGCTGTATTCGGCATTCTGGTCACCATTTTCTGCCTGGTACGCAAAGTGCCCGCAGCTGTATTTGTCGGACTGGTCATCACTGCCATTCTGGGTATCATTCTGGGTCTCTTCGGTCTGGAAAACATGCCGATGCTGCCCGCTGACTGGGGCATCAACTTCGACTTCAGTGCAGTAGGCGCCTGCTTCTCCGGCTTCGGGGAACTGTTTGCGAACCCCATGAGTGCGCTGGTCATCATTTTCTCCTTCCTGTTCGTTGACTTCTTCGACACCGCCGGCACGCTGGTGGCTGTGGGCAACTCCATTGGCCTGGTCAACCGTCAGGGGGAACTGGAAAACGCCGAACAGGCTCTGCTGGCTGACTCCCTGGGTACCGTGTTCGGCGCCATCATGGGTACATCCACAGTCACTTCCTTCGTGGAATCCACATCCGGTGTTGCGGTGGGCGGCCGCACAGGTCTGACCGCCTGCACCACAGGCGTGCTGTTCCTGCTGTCCATCTTCATCTCTCCGATCATCCTGAGCGCCATCACCAATGCCGTGACTGCTCCGGCTCTGATCGTGGTGGGCGTCCTGATGGCCCAGCAGCTGCGCGGCATTGACTGGGACAACATGGTGTATGCGATTTCCGCATTCATCACCGTGATCGCCATGATCCTGACCTACTCCATCTCCAACGGTATCGCCTTCGGTTTCATTGCCTATACCGTTTCCATGATCGCTGCAGGCAAAGCGAAGGACATCCATGTAACCGTCTGGGTGCTCATGGTCATCTTCGTGCTCTACTTCGCTTTCGCGATTTAAGTCAATCTGTCCAGATCAGGCGGCTTCGGCCGCCTTTTTTGCTGCCTGTATCAGACTGCCTGTACTTGCTATATTCGCCAGTTTCGCCGGTTTTTGCGAAAAAAACTTTGAAATGATGAAATCAGCCGGTTTCATGTAACGGATACCCGCCGGATACAGTCCGGGAAACCACCAGGCACAAAAAAAGGACGTGCATTTCTTCTGCACGCCCGTAATGTCTCTTTCAGGCATAATGATCATACTGATTGAGGTAGCCGCCCTTGAGGGTTTCATATCCCTGCTTTTCATCAAACAGCCGGGCCAGGGTCTCCATGGCCTGATCCTCGCTGATGCGGGACATATCCAGAACCACGTCATACTGTTCCGGCTGTCCCCATCCTTCCTTTCCTGCAAACCGGACAAAATTCCGGCGCTTGTCGTCCATTTCCCGGACCCGGAGCCGGGCCTTCCGGCGACTGAGACCTTCTTCCCGCATACAGGCTTCCACCCGCTGGTCGAAATCCTGGCGGATGAACACGGTGATTTTCCGGATCCCGGGATCCAGCACCGCATCCGCAGCTCTGCCCACAAACACGGCACTTTCCGTGCGGGCGATCCGGGTCATGAGTTCTGTAGCCTTTTCAATGACCCTGGCGTTCACCGAAAGATCCGTGAGTCCGGAAAGGCCCAGGCCGGGCACCCCGATGCTGAACAGCCCCGCCGCATTCATGTTGCTGTCGGTGAAAAATTCCGGAGACAGTCCCAGTTCCCCGGCAGCTGCTTCCAGAATTTTCTTGTCATAATAGCCAATGTCCAGATATTCCGCCAGCCGCCGGCCAATCTGCCGACCGCCTGACCGGTACTCCCGGGAAATGGTGATAACCGTATTCTTTTCCATAGGAGAATTATATCTCATGAAAGCAAAAGTGTTTCAGAAAATTCTTTCACGTCCGGACAAAAAAAGAACCGAACCCGACGGCATTCCATCGAGCTCAGTTTTTACGCTGCCGGCTGATTGACCGCAGCCCAGGTGCGGCGTTCCGGTGAGAGATTGTCCACGTAATAGCGCACGGTCAGTGTGCCTGCAATACGGGACCGCACTTTGGGTTCCGTCACAAAGGTGTCACCTTCCAGCATGGATCCCAGCATGCCCTTGCAGGCTGCGTTCAGGTTCTTGGTTCCCGGTTCGCATTCTGTCATCAGGTCTCTGGCATTGACTTCCATGTACAGCCACATTTTGTCATGTGCCTCCTGCTTCATTTCCTTCAGACGGTCCAGGTACTGCTCCTGTGTCCACTTTTCCATCATGAATCCTTCCTTTCCTGAATCAATACTATAGAATGCCCGCAAAAGTGTCAAATTTCACATGAAATATCAGAAAATGAAAGCGGTTTTCCGTTCGCTGAACGCGTTTTCATTGCAATGTAAGCGCTGTGCAGCCGGCGAAACACAGTATTCCGCAAACGGCCATACCCCACGCTGATGTCACTTATGGACCGGCGGCAGTCATGAACCTGTGCCGTCCGGACAGCCGTCTCTGATACAATCATCTCATGGACCAAAAACGAAACCGGGTCCGCCTGGACCGGATCCTGATCCTGGCAGCCGCGGTCTGCCTCATTCTGTTCCTGGCTGGTATGGCTGTCCGTGCGCTGTTTTTCTCCGGCTCCGGCCAGGAGACCGCCAGTCAGACAAATCCGGGACCCACCGCCCCTGAAGAGAAACAGAGCGTTTCTGTCACAGCCACCGGCGACATTCTGCTGGAAGAGGCGCTGCTGAACACCTTCGGCAGCGGCAGCTGGCAGACATATCTGGACGAACTGGATCCCCTGCTGGAAAGCGATGACCTGACCATCGCCAATATGGAGGTCCCCATCGGCGGCGAGGAACTGGGAATCACCGGCATCGACTATTCCTTCAATTCACCCGCTGCCACGGCGCAGAATCTGAAAGATCACTCCATCGAGTTTGTGTCCCTGGCCAACAACCACGCAGCGGACCGTGGCCAGCAGGGAATCGCCAATACCCACAGCAATCTGGATCAGGCCGGGATTCAGTACACCGGCACATTTCTCTCGGAAGAAGAACGGAATCAGACAAAAATTCTCACAGTGAAGGGCATGACCATTGCTGTTGTGAGCTGGACCTACGATACAAATCAGCTCTATGACCAGGAATGGCAGGTAAATTCCTTCTACTCTGCTGACAGTCCGCAGGTCCAGGTGCTGCTGGAGGATGTGCGGCAGGCGCGGCAGCAGGCGGATGCGGTCATTGTCTGCATGCACTGGGGAACGGAATTCACCTTTGATCTGAACGAAGCCCAGACCAGTCTGGGAGAGCAGATTGCCCAGGCAGGCGCAGATGTCATCATCGGCAATCACCCGCATACCATTCAGCCGGCACAGTGGATCGGGACAGAAGGAAGAAAGACGCTCTGTTTCTGGTCCCTGGGCAACTTCCTGTCCTCAGCTTATCAGGTGGATAGGGCAGATGAGACCTTTCAGAACATGTATGAGGTAGGAGCCCTGGCTTCCTTTGACCTGGTCCCGGAAGACACAGGGGTCTGCGTGCAGAACGTCCTCATCATTCCCATCGTGAATCATTTCGAAGGAGAATATGAAAACTTCCGGCTGATGAAGCTGAAGGATTACACCGAAGAACTGGCAGCGGCGCACAGCCAGCGACGGTTTTCCTCTCTGTTCACAAAAGAATGGCTGGATAACCAGGTGCATCAGGTGTTCGATCCATCCGGTCTGGAACTGGAACTGGATCAGTGATTTCCGGAAGCAGATCTGTTTTCCTTCCGGCTGCGGCGGCTTCTGTGTTCTGACAGACAGCCGCTTTCTTTGTCTGCAGAAGTTTTCTGATATTTTTTCTGACATCTGCAAGGAAACCGCTTTCCCGATCGTGTTTCTGGTGAAGGAGGTTTTCCCATGAAAACAAACACATTCACTGCAGCAGCCCTGGCAGTCCTGCTGATGAGCGGCTGTTCAGCCGGAGAAAAGGAAATTCAGACAAAGCCCATGACGCTGAAAGCAGATGCCTTCACATCAGAGCCCGGGCAGCCCATTGGAGTCCAGGTCAGCGGCCTCACCGAAGAAGAGCAGACCGATTCTCTTTCCTTTGTGATTTCCGGCGGCAGAATCTACAAAAAAGACGGTACGTGGCTGTTTGAAGCCGATCAGCCGGGCAGTTACACGCTGCGGGCCAAAAGCCGGGACAAAAAAGTCAGCCCCTGACCATCTGCATCCGGGAAAAGGAAACGGACAGGCAGAAAGACAGTGCGTCCCGGACGTCCCCGGAACAGTCCCCGGCGTCCAGTCAGGTCCTGGCAGAGTCCCGGACGGAAACCGGATCCGGAAAAGACAGTGCCCAGGCAGAAACTCCGGCGGTCCCGGAAGCCACCCAGCCTGCTGCGGTGGACACCTCCGGTGTACCTCACCAGGGACTGGCAGTCTATGACGTGGACACAGTCCTGGCACAGGCCGATTCCCTGACTGGTACCAGATTCACGGTGACCGGCAATCTGCCGCAGAATGCGGCACTGGACGAAAACGGACAGCCGATGCTCAGGATCCTGTCCGATTCCGGCGCAGCACTGCCCTTCCAGGGACAGGTGAGCATCGGCGGCTGTCTGGCCCGGCTGACCGGGACGCTGGAAACCGGTGCTGACGGCTATGTCTTCCAGGTGGAAAGCTTCAGTCAGCTGTGAACTGCGGCGACTGAACACGGAACAGCAGCAATACAGGAAAGGAAACTGATTCATGATTCATCCGCAGACCGCCAGGCTCAGCAATGAAGACATTGAGGCGGTTGTCCGGCGTCATGCGGATGGCATGTACCGGCTGGCTCTGCATCACTGTGACCGCTGCCAGGCACAGGACATTGTCCAGGAAGCGCTTCTCCGGTTCATCCAGTCGGAGAAAGTGTTCAAAGACGAAGAACATCAGAAAGCCTGGCTGTACCGGGTTGTCCTCAATCTGTGCACCGATTACCACCGTCACTGGTGGCAGAAAATGCGTTCGGATCCCCCGGTGCAGGAACCTGCAGCTTCCCGGCCGGAACAGCCGGCGGTGCTGGAGGAAATCCGGCTGCTGGATTTCCGGGAAGGCACAGCCATCTACCTGCATTATTATGAATCCATGACGGCTGCCGAAATCGCGGGTATTCTGAAATGCAGAACCGGTACAGTCTATTCGCTTCTGTCCCGGGGCCGCGCACATCTCCGGCAGCTGCTGGAGAACGGGGAAAGAAAGGAGGCAACCGATGGAGCCTGACAGAGATTTCCTGAAAACCTACCGGCAGACTCTGGACCGGGAAACACTGTCCGAAGAGCAGAAAACCGATATGATCCGCCAGCTGCAGCGCACAGCCCGCAGCAGCCCGGAGGCCAGGAGGTCCTGGCGATACAGGCGCCTGTCCGCCGGCATTGGACTGGTCTGTGCCGCAGCCGTGCTGATCCTGCTGATGATGCCCTGGCAGACAGCTGAACCTGCCGCCTCCGCCAGTCTGCCGCTTCTTCCCATGAATTCCTCGATGGCGGCAGGTCCCGGTTTCGGAGGACTGGGCGCCGTGGGATGGTTTTACCAGACGGAAAATCCCCGGACGGCAGACAGCTGGCCGGATTCGCTTCCCGTGTACCGGTATGAGGAACCCGCCGCAGGACGGCAGCTGGATGCAGCTTCTTCAGAAGACGTGAAACACACACTGCTGTCTCTCATGGATCAGCTGGGGCTGGATCATTCACTGCTGCAGGAAGAGGATCCAGAACCGGGTCTGCTGAATTCCTCCGTCTGGGCCATGACCGGCTGGGGCCGCCTGGATCTGATTGACAGAGATACCGGGCATCTGTTTGTCAATGGATCCATTCCCTTTGCCGCAGACAGCCAGACGGAGGCTGAAGCACAGATGCAGAACCTGATCCGGTCGTATTCTACTCTGTTTCCCATTCAGAATCCGGTGGTGGAATTCCGGCCTGTGCGACGGACAGAAACGGACACCCGCTGGATCATCCGCATCTATGAAGACAGGCAGGATCCTGAGGAAAATCTCATTGCGTCCGAAACCCGGGCCATTGAAATCCGTACCGGTGATCAGGCGGTCCAGGGGATCCTGTATCCGGTCTCTTCCCTGCAGCAGACAGACCGCTATCCAGTCATCACCCGGGAGGATGTCATGCAGACCATGACAGTTCCGGCGGGATACAATCCTGCGCAGGAGGAAAACATCTGGCTGATCTGGAAACCGGATGCTTCCGGCACCTGGCTCATTCCCTGGTACCGGCTGTATCTGGAAAAGCAGGACGGTGGATTTGAGCTCTTCGATTACCCGGCCATTGACCCGGCTTACATCCAGTGAGTCCCCCCGCCAGAATGCCGGATCCTGCCTTTCTCTTTCTTGCGCCTGACCGGCACCTGCTGTATCATATCCGGGAAAGGCGGTGAGCGGATGTTCAAAGGACGAATCTGTCAAAACTGAATCGTCCATGAAATCCGGGGCATCCGGGTCCTTCTGCGGCCTGTGTTCCCTGCTCTGCCATCATTTGCTGTCTGACTCCGCCACCGGGTGCTCAGACCTTCCATACATCAATGCAAAGCGCCCTCATGGACTGACACAGGGCGCTTTTTTTCGTGCAGCCGAAACGCTGCACACAGGAGGTGATCTTTTGCTTGAAATCAGAAATCTGACCATACAGCTGGACCGGGACGGGCGGTATCTGGTCAAAAACCTGACTCTGTCTCTGGCTGCCGGAGAAAAAGCCGTGCTGGCGGGAGAGGAAGGAAACGGAAAATCCACATTGCTGAAAGCCCTGCTTGGCCAGGCTGACTGGTGCCGGGTCACCGGTGACATCCGACTGGATGGACCCGTGGGCTGTCTGCCCCAGTTTCCTGCCTTTGAAGGATCGCTGGCAGATCTCTTCGGCAGTCTGCCGGTCTGGGACTATACAGATGTCCTGACCCGTCTGGGCATTGACTATGACAGTCTGTTTTCGACTCAGTCCTTTTCCACGCTCTCCGGCGGAGAAAAAGTGCGGTATTATCTGCTGTCGCTGCTCATGCAACAGCCGGATATTCTGCTGCTGGATGAACCAGGCAATGACCTGGACATCGATACCCTGGAGTGGCTGGAACAGTTTCTGATTCTGTGTCCGCAGACCGTGCTGTTTGTCAGTCATGATGAAACCCTCATTGAACATGTCCATCCCACGATCCTTCACCTGGAACAGCTGCACCGGAAATCGGTTCCCCGGCTCACCCGGTCCAGCCTGGCCTGGCAGGATTACCTGGCATTTCGCCGGCAGTCCGCAGAGCACCAGGATCAGGTCGCTGCCGGCCAGCGAAGAGACCATCAGGCCAAAATGGAACGCTGGCGGCGGGTCCATGACGCCGTGGAGCACCGGCAGAACACAGCCAGCCGGCAGGATCCGAAAAAAGCCGCGGCTCTGAAGCGGAAACTGAAATCCGTCAATGCCGCCGGCCGCCGGTATGAGAAAGAGCGGGCTGCGTTCCGGGAGTTCTCCGATTCCGAACAGGCCATCCTCACGGCCTTTGACCCCGCCATTGGTCTGCCTGCAGGAAAAACGGTTCTGGCCTGGGAAGGGTCCCTGACCGCCGGCGGACAGCTGCTTTGCCCGGACCTTTCCCTGTCGGTAAAAGGCCCCGGGATCCTGGGACTGACCGGCCGCAACGGAGCCGGCAAATCCACGCTGCTGAAACAGCTGTATTCTGTGCTGCAGAACCGGACGGATCTGCGGGTGGGGTACATGCCCCAGGACTACCGGGAGGTTCTGAATCCGGACATGAGCCCATCCCAGTGGCTTGAGCACTGGCCCGAAGCCCGGACCCGGCTGGGTTCCATGCGCTTCACTACCCGGGAAATGGAATCGCCCATGGGGGAATTATCCGGGGGGCAGCAGGCCAAGATCCTGTTTCTTGCCATGGTGCTCGCCCAGTGTGATGTACTGCTGCTGGATGAGCCCACCCGCAATTTCTCCCCGCTCTCCGCGCCGGTCATCCGCCAGGCCCTGCAGAATTTCGGCGGCCGGATCATCCTGGTCAGCCACGACCGGAAACTGCTGCAGATCTGCGACGAGGTTCTGGAACTCACCAGCCAGGGACTGATTCCCTGGCATCATCCGGACAGGTGAACCAGAATGCCGATGGTGGACAAAGCGCGCACCCATCAGGTTCTTCAAAGGCCTGTAACCCGAAAACATCAACATCTCTTTATATTGCGTTCCCTTTTCCTGTAAAATCAGCAGTTATTTATACTCCACTCCCATTCACTGCAAAATCTGCATGTATTTATACTCGACTCCAGTTTCCGGCAGCTGAAAGCCGCCATATCCCCATCTGAATTCAGGCCCCGGCACGCATCGACATGGAAAAAAGCCCGGAGCAATCAGAGCCCCGGGTTCGGAAACAGGAGAGGCTGCCTCAGCGCACCTGGCCGTTTCCGTAAATGATGAACTTGGAAGAAGTCAGTGCTTCCAGCCCCATGGGGCCTCTGGCGTGCAGCTTCTGGGTGGAGATGCCGATTTCGGCACCGAAACCGAATTCATTTCCGTCGGTGAACCGGGTGCTGGCGTTCACATACACCGCCGCGCTGTCCACCTGATCCAGAAATTTCTGAGCGCTGGCATAATCCTGCGTGATGATGGTCTCGGAATGACCGGTGGAATACGCGTTGATGTGCCCGATGGCTTCTTCCACGCTGTCCACGGTTTTCACACTGAGGATATAATCCAGATACTCCGTCCCGAAATCCTCTTCAGAAGCAGGAACAGCATGATCGAAATACGGCAGGGAGTCCTGGTCTGCCCGGATCTGCACCTGATGTTCATCCAGAACCTGTTCCAGTTCCTTCAGCATCGGCAGCTGACTGCGGTGCACCACCAGACTCTCCAGGGCGTTGCACACGCCGATGCGCTGGGTCTTGGCGTTGTTCACAATGGCAATTGCCATGTCTTTGTCTGCTGTTTCATCGATATAGGCATGACAGTTGCCGGTGCCGGTTTCGATCACCGGGATCGTTGCGTTGTTCACCGTTGCCTGGATCAGACCCTTGCCACCCCGGGGAATCAGCACATCCACGTAGTTCCGCAGTTTCATGAACGCACTGGTGACTTCCCGGGCGTTGTCCCGGATCAGCTGCAGGGCATCTGGCACCGGCAGCACTGACTGCAGGCTTTGCACAATGGCTTCATTGGACTGCGCCGCATCCCGGCCGCCTTTCAGGATCACCGCATTGCCGGTTTTGAACGTCAGGGCAAACACATCCGCGGTGACATTCGGCCGGGCTTCATAAATCACGCCCACCACACCCAGCGGTACCCGCTTGCGGCCGATCATCAGCCCGTTGGGTCGTTTTTCCATGGATTCCACCCGGCCAATGGGATCCGGCAGCGCCGCCACTTCCCGGATCCCTGCGGCGATCCCCGCGATCCGTTCGGGAGTCAGCGTCAGTCTGTCCACCAGTCCCGGCGCCATGCCATTGTCCTTTGCCCGCTGCACATCCATGGCGTTGGCCGCCAGAATGCGGGGTGCATCGGCTTCCAGCTGTGTAGCTGCTGCCAGCAGCAGATCGTTTTTTTCACCGGCAGACAATGTGGCACACCAGGAACCGGCTTGTTTCGCCCGGCGTCCCATGTCCTCCAGCATGGACTGAATGGCTGTATCTTTCTGTTCTGCCCGGGTTTCCTGTCCGTCTGCATTCATCTGTTCTGTTTTGTCATAGCATGCTGTCTGTGTCATCCTGTGCCTTTCCTCTCTCTGCGTCTTTTTTCCGGCGGTTTTCCTCCGGCGCCTGAAACCAGGTCCCGGTACCCTTTCCGGCCACCAGATCGTGAATTACCCGGAAGTCCCCGCCGTTGGCAATCATCATGTCTGTCCCCGCCGCCATGGCCAGCCTCGCTGCGTGCAGCTTCGTGCGCATGCCCCCGGTGCCTACATCCGAAGCGGAATCCCCGGCCATGCCCAGCAGCTCTTCGTCCACCGCCTGGACCTCCCGGATCAGTTCGGCTTCCGGATTCGTGTTGGGATCGCAGGTGAACAGACCGTCGATATCCGACAGCAGAAGCAGCAGATCCGCCTGAATCAGCTCGCTGACCACCGCCGACAGAGTGTCATTGTCGCCAAACTGGATTTCATAGGTGCTCACTGTATCGTTTTCGTTCACCACCGGCACCACACCCAGTGCCAGCAGCTCTTCAAAGGTGTTCCGGGCATTCTGCCGGTGTTCCGGATCCGCCACGGTGTTTTTGGTCATGAGCACCTGACTGGCCACGGTGTTGTACTCGGAGAACAGCTTCGAGTAGATCATCATGAGCCGGGCCTGTCCCACGCTCGCCGCTGCCTGTTTCTGCGACAGCCGCTCCAGATCATCAATCCCCAGCGCCGTGCGCCCGGCCATCATTGCCCCGCTGGACACCAGCACCACATCCAGTCCCGCACTGCGCAGATTCGCCAGCTGCCTGACCAGCACCTCCAGCTTGTACAAATCCAGCCGCCCGGTCTCCCGGTGCCGCAGGGACGAAGACCCCACTTTCACCACAATCCGGTTGCCCGGTCTCAAATACGATTTCATTCTGTTCACCCCGTCAGTCTTGTGTTCCATTATACGGTAGAATGGAACCCGATGAAACAAATGAAAGGAACTGCCATGCCTGAAACCATCGTTCATCCCTTTGATCCGGTCTATGATGCGGATTCCGAAATTCTGATCCTGGGAAGCCTGCCCTCGGTGAAAAGCCGCCAGACACAGTTTTATTACGGTCATCCGCAGAACCGGTTCTGGAAAGTGCTCGCCGCCATCTTTCAGGAACCTGTCCCCGCCACGGTGGAAGAGAAACGGCGGTTTCTGCTCCGGCACCACATCGCCCTCTGGGACGTGATTTCCCAGTGTGTCATTGAAGGCTCCTCCGACGCCTCGATCCGTGATGTGGTGCCGGCAGACCTGGACGTGGTGATGCACCATTCGAAGATCTCCCGGATTCTCTGCAACGGGCAGACCTCGCTGAAATACTACCGGAAATATCAGGAAAAGCAGACCGGGATCAAAGCACTGGGCCTGCCCAGCACGAGTCCCGCCAACGCTGCCTGGAGTCTGGAACGGCTGACTGACAGCTGGCAACAGGCTGTGCTGCCGATGGATGGCGGGGCGGATACGAAGAAAGAGGTGCAATAAGGCTCAGCAGATCAGGGCAGCTGCCGGCTTTTCCAGATGAAGGACCTGGCTGGCCACTGGTCTGTTTTTGCAGAATTTGCCTGTTATACTGAGGATGCAGGGAGGCAGACAGATCCGCTGCTTCCGACAGGGACCGAAACGGTGCCGGGCGCGTCAGACAAGACGGTAAAATCGACAGAGTGTAAAGAAACTCAAAGGGAAACGGAAAGTCAGAACAGAGTCGAAGTTTCCACCCCTGAATCAATCTCTCCGATTCAGACATCCGGAAGAAAGCAGACAAAACCATTCGAAAAGGATTGAAAAAAGGAGAGACACAGGACAGGCCAAAGGATGCGATCTAAACGGCTGAGTGGTTGAAAGATACCGGAAGGCATGAAGAAAGCGGAGAAGCTGTCCGAACCAGTCAGGAAAAAGCCCGAAACAATCAGAGAAAGCACCTGATCTCCCTGGAACAAATGGATCCGGGGATGATTCAGAAGAATCATCCTTTGTTTTTGAGAACGAAAGAGACCGCCGGCATATGGATGTCCGGCGGTCTTTTGATGCGAAATGACTGCGGGGGAGAGGCAGAGAGACATGAATCGATTCAATCGACTGACTCAATCGAACCGAATTGCTTCACTTGAATGAACCGATTACCACCAGATTGTCGGCGTTGAGAATCCGGAACAGACTGCGCTGAACATTGAAAACCAGATCAATGACAACATCATTCCGCAGCCGGACTTTTCCATTTCCATTGATGCGCGAAATCTGATCATTCTGACAGTACGGAAAGGAAAAAACACACCGTACAGTTACCGGGGAACTGCCTATAAGCGGAACGATTCTTCCACAATTCCGGTATCTGACTATGAATACAGAAATCTGCTGATACAGGGGGCCAATCTGACCTTCACGGAAATCCCTGCACAGACACAGGAACTGACATTTTCCTGTTTTGAAGAACAGTTCCATCAGCGGTTTGGAATCACGCCTGTATTCCCGGATACATACATCACGCTGGAAATCTATGACCGGGAAGCCGGTTACACCAATGCGGCTGCTCTTCTCAGCGATCAGAATCCATTTCCGGGTATGGATATCGTGGAATTTGGGCAAACCCGGTCCATGATTCTGAAACGGTATACGCTGGAAAATCTGTCCGTTCTGGAGATGCTCAAGCAGGCAGAAAAGATCTTCAAAGACACCTATTCCTATGAAGCCGTGGAAGGATTCACCAGGGTTCTCAAGGAACGGATCCCTGCAATCTGTTTCCGGGAGCTGATTGCGACTGCGCTGATTCACAGAGAATGGCAGGTGAACAGCCGGATCAAGGTGGAAATGTACCCGGACCGGCTGTATGTCCTGTCTCCTGGCGGACTGCCGGAAGGATTGTCTGAAGAAGAGTACCGGTCCAGCCGGCATCTGTCTGTTCTCCGCAACCGGAGTCTGTCTCTGGTTTTTCTGAAACTGGGGAAAGTGGAGACACTGGGAAGCGGCATTCCAATGATTCAGGAGGTTTATGCGGATGATCCTGTAAAGCCGGACTTCCAGGTCTCAGATTCTTCTGTCACCACAATGCTGCCCTGTGTGGGTACACTGCAGGATCTGCCTTCGGAGGAGAGGAATCTGTATAACCTGATCCGGGATCTGCAGCCTGTATCCAGCAAGGAACTCCTGGCCAGTTCGGGCATGTCCCGGTCCACGCAGACCCGGGTCCTGAATGTCTTTCTGAAGAAACAGATCGTTGTCCGCTCCGGAAAAGGTCCTGCTGTCAGGTACAGGCTTGCAGGCTGACACTGGCCTGTTCCGGCTTTTCCAGATAGGCGCCCGTGCTGGCCACCTGTCTGTTTTTGGAAAATCTGCCTGTTATACTGATCGTGCAGGGAGGCAGACAGATCCGCTGCTTCCGACAGGGACCGAAAAGGTGCCGGGCGCGTCAGACAAGACGGTAAAATCGACAGAGTGACAAGTACTCAAAGGGAAGCTGAGATTCAGAAACAGAGTCGAAGTTTCCACCCCTGAATCAATCTCTCCGATTCAGACATCCGGAAGAAAGCAGACAAAACCATTCGAAAAGGATTGAAAAAAGGAGAGACACAGGACAGGCCAAAGGATGCGATCTAAACGGCTGAGTGGTTGAAAGATACCGGAAGGCATGAAGAAAGCGGAGAAGCTGTCCGAACCAGTCAGGAAAAAGCCCGAAACAATCAGAGAAAGCACCTGATCTCCCTGGAACAAATGGATCCGGGGATGATTCAGAAGAATCATCCTTTGTTTTTGAGAGCGAAAGAGACCGCCGGCACAGATGCATGCAGGCGGTCTCTTTGACGTGGGAGAACGGGAAACTGCAGAGAGGGAAGAATGAATCAATTTTCCCGAATTGATTCAATTGATTGACTCAATAGGGATGAATCGACTCAAACAGACAGCGTCATTCTATTGATATTGGACTTCAGACCAGCAAAAAGCTGCCAGATCATTCAGTCTAACGCTGAATAGTCCTGGCAGCCTGGTTTTTTGAAAAACAGATGAATGACAGTCTTTACTTGCTTCACTCAGCCGGGAAACAGGCCAGTTTGTCTCCATCCGACACCTGCCACCGCCAGCAATACATCTGTGTCTTCATTTCTTTTGACTTCGATTCTGTGATAGCCGGATCAAAAATCAGGTCTGCAGCTGCAACATCCGGTTCTATCTTGTTTTTGAACTGCATCAGTTCCGGGTACTCTTCTCCATCCTTCAAATCAAAATCCAGCTTTCCCTGGGAGAACGAATCCGTGGATAAGAGCCAGCCAGGATTTGCAGACTCATAAGGTTCAGGATCTGCTGATTCTGCTGTATTGCAGCCTGCCAGAATCAAGGAGATTCCGATAACCGGACATATCCTTTTGAGAGTTACTTTCGTAAGAGTTTTCATATTCTGTTTTCCCTTCTTCTGCTTCCACAGTAAGTCCTGAGAATTTCAGAAGTGTTACAGAACACCATTCTCTGCGCGTATTCATTCCATTTTCCGACTGATTCCGTATTAACAGAGCCTGACCGGGCAGAAGATTCCAATACTATCTGTCTATATCAATCGGCTGAATCTCAATAAGGTCCGGACTCAACATGTATGGGGGTCCGGACCTCAACAATACCTGCAATTCTCTTTGGTTATGGCTTATCCGAAAAGAATAATCAATTTCCTTCTGTTCCTTCAATCATATCTACCTGGGATTCAAATCTGGCTCTTTCTGCCGGATCACTCAGATCCGGTGTCCGTTCCGTCAGCGTATCACTCAGCGACTTGTTCTGTTCCTCAATGGTTCTGCTCTCTTCCGGTGCTTTCACCCCACGAGTGGAAAACCAAAGGATGAACCCCAATACCAGTACAGCCATCGCAGCAAGCAGAATTTTTGTTGGAGTCCTCATGACTTCACCTCCAGAATAAGTAGGATATTTTAACCTCTAATGCTCATGGCAGATAGCAGAGGAGCTGTAATTATAGAGTTATTGAAGCTATGTTCAATTTGATCCATTGGTCTATCCTTTATCACAATTGCCTTTCCTGAGAAAAAGATAACAGATAGATTTCACGCAAATTTAACGGAATTCAACATCAGAATAACCAATATTCCCAGAGAACACAGGACACTTTTCCAGTCTCTGTGGATATTTGCAACTCCCGCAATCTGCACAGCTTTCATAAACGTGATTCCGGTTTCGCGAAGGAATACTACATCTTCGTCCAGAAGGACCAGACCAATCAAGATACACTCAGCCAGCACCGGAACTGTATATCTGATATCTGTGAGACCCAGCCATACGAAAACAGCCTGACAGACCCACAACAGAGGATGTATGACTTCTCTTGAAGAAGCGGATTCACAGACAATACTCATCGCAAAAAGCATATAAAGCATAATTATGATGATTTTGAAACTGACAGCGATGGGTATTTTCAGAAGCAGCAGTCCCAACATCACAAAACAGGGAAGAAACTCCCTGAGACTGTATACAAAAACAGTCCAATCACCTGTCCCCAGCTCCCGAAGCATCTGCATATCGGCCTTCTGACCGGCTGTCATAATCAACATGCTGGCTGTCGTCAGGCTGAAAAGAAACACAGTGCCGGCCCCTAGCAAAAAGGAACACACATACAGAACAATCTGAAGCACAATGAATATTCGAAATTTACGGTTCATAGGACCTGAGCATTCCATCTTCCATATAGAACAGCCGATCTGCCTGTTTTGCCAGATTCAGATCATGCGTCACGACCAGGACAGTCTGACCCATGATCAGCTGTGATTCCTTCAGCAGCTGCAGGATCCGATCCGTCATCCTTGTATCCAGCGCACTAGCAGGTTCATCCGCCAGAATGACATCGGGCTTCATCAAAAGCGCTCTCGCTACCATGACCCGTTGTTGCTCTCCCATCGAAAGTTTCCCTGCTTTGTTGTACTCCATGGATTTCAAATTCAGCTTTTCCAGAAGATACTCATAATAGTTACTGTCACAGGGCTGTCTTCTGGCTCTGGATACAAGCAGAATGTTTTCCTTTACAGACAACCCCTCCAGCAGATGAATATTCTGCGAAATCCATCCCATTCTAAACAGTCTCATCTTTTCCAAATGCCGACTGTTCATCTGTTTCTGGGATATCCCATCGTACAATACATGTCCGGAATCCGGTCTGAGAAGTCCGGCGATCACTTTGAGCATTGTTGATTTTGAATATCCGAATATTGTTGAGGTCGCTGAGCACCTCTAAAGTTTCTGAATC
>NZ_CAJUPA010000013.1:0-32337 GCF_910588395.1 uncultured Faecalibaculum sp.
CCGACTCGCGGCTCACTTATAATACCACAGCCACAGGAGAATGCAACCACTTTTTTGTTCTTTTTTTGTATTTTTTTCTTCTGTTCCACCGGTAAGTGCAAATCACGACGTTTCGTGCAACTCTCCCGGATTTCTCCTGAAGCCTCCGATCATTCCATGCAGGCCCATGCATTCGATACAGGCCCCCGCCAATCATCTGCAGCATCCACCCTTCCCATACAGCCCCCTTCTCCCCTTTCCTCATATCCGCCCTGTCCAGGGATGGCCTGGTCATCCCCATCGGCAGAACAGCTAAAAAACCGGCAGCTAATGCCACCGGTTTGTGTCCATAGGGATATTGCCTCAGGCTGCGAAGATGCCAATGGAGAGGTCCATGAGTCCCTGGGAGAGGAACAGCGCACCTACGTACACTGTGAGAAGTTCACCACTCTGGCTGGGGTTGAAGAGGAACATGCAAGCTACAACGAGCTGCAGGATGCCCAGAATCAGAATCGCCCACCAGCTGGATACGCCGAGGGATTTGGCTTCAAAGGAGAACCAGATTCGCAGGCCGGCGCCGATCAGAAGAATGACACCGAGCAGCAGGCCCAGAAAGTTCATGGTGCCGGTGAGGTTGCTGAACATCACAATGCCCAGGATGATGAGCACAATGCCCATGATCAGGCTGTAGCGGAAGATTTTGCGGAAGGCACCGGAGGAGAAATAGGAAATGATTTCCACGATGCCGTAGGCTACAAACATGCAGCCGAGGACCCAGCCCAGTGTGGGGGTGTTGAGTCCAGGATACATGAACATCCAGACGCCTGCGATGCAGGAAATGATGCCCATGAGGATATAGGCGATACGGGTACCGCCGGTCAGATTTGTTGTCATGAATACGACCTCCTTGAAAGGAAGCTCTCTCTTCCTGGTTTCATTATATAGAGTTGCTGCAGTATCCCGGTTTGGTATGCCCGGGTATCATACAAAGACCGCTGTCTGTCTGCTGCGACAAAAGGGCGGCTGCCTGTTATGGCAGCCGCCCGGATTCTTCGATCCATGGGCGCATTTTCATGAGGTCCTGCGGGAATGTCTTGAAATCCTTGAGTTTCCAGGTCCAGTTTCCCGGGTCGTCCAGCCCCGGTACATTCACCCGGGTTTTGCCTTTGTACCCGCAGATGTCCTGAATGGGCAGGATCACGGTCTGGGCGTCGGAGTCCAGCACATACTTGCAGACCATGTCATGGAAGGCCCGGAGGTTGTATCCGCGTTTCTTGAAGAAGCGACGGAGGCCGATCCGCTTGTTCTGATCGAATCCCGAATACTGTTCTTCCAGTGTGGCGTTGTCATGGTTGCCGGTGTACAGGAAGCTGCTGGATTTGTCGGGTTTTTTGAGTGCCTTGGTATCCATGCGGTACTGCAGGACGTCCATACCCTGTATGCCGTAGGCTTCCCGGAGTTCCGCAACTTCGGGTCTGGGCATGCCCAGGTCTTCCGCCACGATCTGGCGGTCACCGGCGGATTCCAGAATGGCTTCCATGAGCGGTCCCCGGGGTCCCAGGATCCACTTGCCGTCTCTGGCGG
Source organism: uncultured Faecalibaculum sp. (assembly GCF_910588395.1). GTDB lineage: Bacteria > Bacillota_I > Bacilli_A > Erysipelotrichales > Erysipelotrichaceae > Faecalibaculum. Next base: position 1,564 of record NZ_CAJUPA010000013.1, read on the forward strand.
GTTTGTCCGCCGGAATGCGCCAGTAGGTGTCCATGGCGCGGAAATGTCCGATGCGGATGATGTCAAAATACCGGGCCATCCAGGCGATCCGCTGCCGCCATACCCGGAAGCCGTTCTTTTTCTGTTTCGCGAAGTCATAGGTGGGCATACCCCACTTCTGTCCCTCCGGATGTTCTTCATCAGGGGGGAGTCCGGCTTCATAGATCATGGTCCCGTCGGGATTGACCATGTACTGATCCCGGTGGGCCCAGATGTCTGCCGAATCATAGGCGGGGTAGAACTGAATGTCGCCCATGAGTGCCAGTCCCTTTTCCCTGGCATGCGCAGTCACTTCCCGCAGCTGGCGGTCAAAGAGCCACTGGAGAAACTTGTGGTACAGAATCTCGTCCTGATACTCCTCCAGGTCGATGTTGGTGGGATCCAGGGGCCAGTCCCGGTATTCTTCTTCCCACTCTGTCCAGGCCCGGAGATCGTACATGTTCTTGAACAGGCTGTACACCGCCCAGTCTTCCAGCCAGAAGGCATCTTTTTCGAAGTTCCGGAAATCTTCCCGGAATTCCTCCCGGCGTTTCTTGAAATTCCGGAAGGCCCGCCGGACATACGGCTCCTTGAACTGCCGGACTTCGTCATAGCTGACGTAGTCCTTGAACTTGTTGCAGTTGACAATGGAAGACTGAGTCAGCAGTCCCATCTCCGCAAGCCGGTCAATGTTGATGTAAATCGGATCTCCCGCAAAACTGGACAGTGTCTGATAGGGAGAATGGGTCATCCCTGTCATTTTCAGCGGCAGGATCTGCCAGATGCTGAATCCGGCAGCCGCCACTGCGTCAATCATTCGAATTGTCTTTTGTCCCAGGTCTCCGATCCCCTGGTTGGCGGGAACCGAAAACAAAGGGCACAATACCCCCGCACGCTTCTTCATTTGTTCTGTTCCTCATGCAGCCGCAGAATTGCAACCACTTTCATTTTTATATATTCTAACACAACCGGCGGGAGTTGGACCGGCGGATTTTTACAATCCACAAGTCAAGTGACCGGAAACTGCCGAAAAAGAAACAGGGCACAGGGCCCTGTCTGCAGAATCCGGCTGTCTGTTCGGTTCCGGAGAGGTCTCAGGCGGCCTGGACCCGGTCGAGGATGTCCTTCATCCGCCGGGCGAGTCCCCTGACTTTTTCCAGAGGCATGGAGCAGATCGCCACCCGGATGCCTTTGTTCACTTTCACTGTATAGATGTGGTCTTCCATCAGCGCTTCATGATAGCGGTCCCGCAGGCTGTTGTCCATGGCCAGGGTCACAAAGAATCCCTCTTTGTAGGGATAGTGCTTCAGTCCGGCTGCCTCGGCTTCTTCCAGGAACAGTTCGCTTCGCTGTTTCAGCAGATCCACGTAGGCCAGGCGCTGGGCATCGTAGTCCGCCAGGTGATTGTCCAGCACATCCACGAACATGGCCATGGCGCCGTTGTTCACGTTGCTCCAGGTGGCCCGGGCGTCCTTTTCAAACACCGTTTTGAGCTGCTGCACGATCTGCGGTTCTTTTGCCATCAGGATGGCCGCCCCGCAGCGCATGCCGTAGCTGGTCATGGATTTGGACAGGGAGAAAGCCACGACGACTGCCATGTTGCCGGAGATATCATCGAACACGGAGAAGTACTTCTTCGCTTCTTTCTGTCCATAGGCAAAGTCGATGTAGGCAATGTCATTGAGCAGCACCACCGGGCAGCGGCGGGAGCACTCGTTCAGAAAATCAATCACCTGTTCCCATTCTTTGCGTGTCATGGAATAGCCTGTGGGATTGTGGCAGGGGTCATTGATGACCACCACCAGCTTGTCCTGTTTCTCCATGGTCTTCCGGCAGGCGGCTTTCAGGGATTCGATGTGGAAATGATCGCCGTCAAACAGCTCGTATGTTTCCGTTTCCAGATTGTTCATCTGCGCCATCAGGCTGTAGGAACCCCAGGCGATTTCCGGCAGAACCACTGTCTGTCCCGGGTCCAGGCACTCCTGGATCGTCATGGCCACTGCCCCGGTGCCACCGGGTGTGGCAATGACTTCCCTGTACAGGTGACTGTTTCCGTCCAGGACCCAGTCGATGACTTTTTCGCGGAAATCCGGATTGCCGGTGAAGCCTGCGGCGTAGGAAGCCAGCACTTTGTTGTCCAGGTGTTTCAGGCTGTCAAAGACACAGTCCAGAGCCGCCAGTTCGCCGGCTTCCGTGAACAGGGACCCGATGGTGGCGTCGGTCACCGCTTCCGGGCCCAGAGCCTTTTTCGCTTCCTTCGCCCTGTTCACAATGGCAAACACGGTATCCACGATGGGTGTCTGGCTGACACTGTCTTTTACAAAATTGTTCATGATATCTCCTTTTCTTCCTGACTGCCGGCTGCGCCCTGACGGTCATATACGCCCAGGGGCTGAATCCGTTCGCAGACGGATTTGAGATCTTCCAGCAGCGCGTCGATCTGGGCCGGGTCCCGGAAATCCGCCAGTTCAATATAGAAATAATACTCAAAGGGGTAGGGGCGGCGGGGACGGGACTGTATGGAACACATGTCCATGCCGGCACCGGAGATCGTTTCAATGATTCGTCCCAGGGCACCCACTTCGTTTTTCACCGTGACGATCATGGAAAACCGGCTGCCTTCCCTGGCAGGCTGACGGCCCACCACCAGAAACCGTGTGGTGTTGTTCGTGTTTTCCATGATGTGGGTGCTGAGCACCTTCAGTCCGTAGAGCTGCGCATTTTCTCTGGCACCGATGGCTCCCCGGGTCCTGTCGCCGGTGTCCGCCACATATTTGGCAGCCATGGCGGTGTTGGGATAGGCCACAGGCTCGGCCCCCAGTTCCTCGAGAAAGCCTCTGGCCTGGGCCAGTGCCTGATCCTTGGAATACACCCACTGGATGTCCTTCAGCGTGGCATCCGGTGTTCCCAGCAGACACTGTTCCACCGGCACATCCAGCACTTCCCGGATATACACCGGATACTGCGCCAGCAGATCCAGCACTTCTCCCACCAGCCCGGAGTTGGTGTTCTCAAAGGGAATCACCCCGTACTGCGCGCTGCCGCCCAGCACTGCCTGGATCACCGCTTCAAAGGTGGGGTGACTCTGCAGCATGGCATCGGGAAATCGCCCCCGGGCGGCCATATGAGAAAAGGCCCCTTCCATGCCCTGACAGGCCACCACATCCCGGCAGATCCGGCGCTGCTGATGGGCCCGGCTTTGCGCCATCATGGTTTTCAGCAGCTGCACCCAGCTGTCCCGGTACGCGGGTTTCACCCAGGCTGCGTCCTTTTCCAGTATGGCGGCTTCCCGTTCCGGCTGGAACACCGGCAGGTCATGGCGCTTTTTCCAGTCCGCCACCGCCTCCACGGTTTCCATGCGCCGCTGGTAGAGTGCCGCCATCTCCCGGTCGATCCGGTCAATTTCCTTCCGCGCTTCCTCCAGACCGGGCTTTCTGCCCTCTGTCTCACTCATCGGATCACCTCATCCCCGCGTACATCGTACGCTGCATTTACCGCCCTATCATAACGCAAATTTTCAGGGAGTGAAAAGATTTTCAGAAATCCCATGGTATGATTCTCACGAGGTGAAAAACATGAAGATGCAAGTGAACCTGCCGGGGCATTCGTACCCTATATATATAGAACGGGGAGCCCTGGCCCGTGCCGGGCAGCTGATTCCCCCTTACCGGCGAATCTGCATTGTGACAGATGACGGCATCCCCCGTCAGTGGGTCAAAGCCCTCCAGACTGTGCTGCCTGCTTCCTTTGTGGTGACCATTGCCCAGGGCGAAGGCTCCAAGAACCTGACTGTCATGGAACAGGTGCTGACGCAGATGGCGGATGCGGGCATGACCCGCAAGGATGCGGTGGTGGCGCTGGGCGGCGGAGTCTGCGGCGATCTGGCGGGATTCTGTGCGGCGGTCTACATGCGGGGCATCGACTTCTACAACATTCCCACCACCGTGCTCTCCCAGGTGGACTCTTCGGTGGGCGGCAAAACCGCCGTGGATCTGGGATCGCTGAAAAACATCATCGGCGCGTTCTGGCAGCCCCGGGGGGTCATCATTGATCCGGAAGTCCTGAGCACCCTGGACGACCGGCAGATTGCGGCGGGTCTGGCGGAAGCACTGAAAATGGGCCTGATTCTGGATTCGGAACTGGTGGATCTCTTTGAGCTGGATCCCCTGCCGGTGGATGACATCATTGCCCGGAGCATCGATCTGAAACGCATGATCGTGGAAGATGACGAGAAGGAGCAGGGCCGGCGTGCACTGCTGAACTTCGGCCATACCGTGGGTCACGCCCTGGAAGGCGCCGCGGGGCTGAACACCTGGCTGCACGGAGAATGCGTGGCAGCGGGCATGGACTTCATGCTGGATGACGACGCCCTCCGTCAGCGGGTGGCGCGGCTGACGAAGAAACTGGGACTGCCTGAAATCCCGGTGCCGGACACGGATCTGCTCATGGACTACATACGGCATGACAAGAAAACCGGCGACGATGGCATCACCATTGTGACGGTGGCCCAGGCCGGCCAGGGACAGCTGTCCAGAGTGTCTTTTGAAGAGGTGCGCCGGCGCATTGATGCCCGGCGGCAGGAGACAGAACATGAGTGACACCTTCGGCCTGCTGCTGAAGCTGACCATATTCGGGGAAAGCCATGGTCCGGCCATCGGCGCGGTGCTGACAGGGCTGCCGGCGGGTCTGCCGCTGGATATGAAACGGCTGGAGGCGGATATGGACCGGCGCCGGGCCAAAGGCCGCATCTCCACCCAGCGCCATGAACCGGATCAGGTTCAGGTGCTCTCCGGCGTCTTTGAAGGCCATACAGCGGGCACGGCAGTGACGTTCCTGATCGAAAACAAAGCCCAGCGGTCCGGGGATTACGATCAGCTGAAATACCGGCTTCGGCCGGGGCACGCCGACCTGGCTGCCTTTGCCCGGTACGAAGGCTGGCAGGATTACCGGGGCGGGGGACATTTCTCCGGCCGAATCACCGCGGGCCTGGTGGCAGCAGGGTCTCTCTGCCGGCAGATTCTGGAACGCCGGGGAATCCGGATTGCTTCGCACATCGAACGGCTGCACGGACTGCAGGATCGTCCCTTTGACTTTGCCAGCCTTGACCGGGAAATGGATCTGGCGCAGAGCCTGGAGTTCGGGGTGCTGGATCCAAAGAAAGCCGCAGAGATGCAGCGGCTGATCGAAGAAGCTGCCAGTCAGGGTGATTCCGTGGGCGGTGTGCTGGAAACCGTGATCACCGGGCTGCCGGCCGGCATCGGCGATCCCTTTTTCGATTCCGTGGAATCCGAACTGGCACATCTGCTGTTTTCCGTGCCGTCGGTCAAAGGCGTGTCCTTCGGAGATGGCTTCGGGCTGGCCAAACTCTATGGTTCCCAGGCCAATGATCCCATCATCCCCGGCGGCAATGGCACCGTCGTCACAGCCACCAACCGCAATGGCGGACTCAACGGCGGGCTGACCAACGGCATGCCGGTCATCCTCCACACAGCCATCAAGCCCACCCCATCCATTTACAAAGAGCAGGACTCGGTGGATTACCGGACAAAACAGCCGGTGAAGCTGCAGATCACCGGCCGGCACGATCCCTGCATCATTCACCGGGCCCGGATCGTGGTGGAATCCGCCGTGGCTTTCGGGCTGCTGGATCTTGTCATGATGCGGGATGCCCAGATCAGACTCCGGCAGGAAACCGGCACCGGGGCAGAACCGGGAAAGGAGCCGGCATGAACCAGATCATCCATCCCGCCTGCATCCAGGGAACGCTGGCCCTTCCCCCTTCCAAATCCATGGCCCACCGGCTGATGATCTGCGCCGGACTGGCGGCAGGCACCAGCCGGATTTCCGGTCTCCGGGATTCAAAAGACATGCAGGCCACCCTGCAGTGTCTGAAGGCTCTGGGAGCCCGGATCTCCGGGGATTTCCCCACGCTGGAGATCACCGGCTGCGATCCGGCCAGCCGCATGAAGAAGGCAATGCTTGACTGCAACGAATCCGGCAGCACGCTCCGGTTTCTGATTCCCTGCACCGCCCTGAGCCCGGCAGCGGCTGTGTTCACCGGCAAAGGCCGGCTGATGGAGCGGCCCATGGGTGTCTATGCGGATATGTTTCTGAATCAGGGCCTGCGCTTTGAACAGGGAAACGGAGAGATTCTCGTGCAGGGCCCCCTGCAGCCCGGCCTGTTTGAGATTCCGGGCAACGTGAGCTCCCAGTTCATCTCCGGTCTGCTCTTCGCCGCCGGACTCATGCCGGACACCACAAAGATTGCCGTGCTGCCCCCCTATGAGTCCCGGGACTATGTGCACATGACCGTCTCCGCGCTGAAGGCCTTCGGCATCTGCGTCACGCAGCCCACGGATCACGGCTATGTCATCCCCGGCCATCAGACATACAGACCACGGCAGCTGCAGGTGGAAGGCGACTGGTCTCAGGCAGCGTTTCCTGCGGTCTTCGCCGCACTGAAAGGCAGCGTGAATCTGGAAGGACTGAACCGGGATTCCCTGCAGGGAGACAAAGTCATCGCCGATATCCTGCAGCAGGCCGGCGCCGGTGTGTCCTGGCACAGCGGCACCCTGACCATCGCAGCTCCGGACCATCCCCTGCAGCCCCTGGACGTGGACCTGGGACCCTGCCCGGATCTGGGTCCGGCGCTGTGTGTTCTGGCGTCCTTCATCCCCGGCACTTCCATCATCCGCAACGCCGGCCGCCTGCGGATCAAGGAAAGCGACCGGATCGCCGCCATGGAAGAAGAGCTGAAAAAATGGGGCGTCCAGATCTCCAGCACAGAGGACACCATCACCATCCAGGGGGCCTTGCAACACCGGCAGAGCCAGCCGGTGACCATCAACAGCCACAACGATCACCGCATTGCCATGGCCATGGCCGTCTTCGGCTGGTGCGCCGCATCAGACTCGGTGATCGAAGACGCCGGCGCTGTCACCAAGTCCTGGCCGGATTTCTTCGGAGACATGCAGGAGGTGCTGAAATGAGCCCAAAGGCCATGGACATGAACAGCCTTCACCCCAGATGGGCCGGCAGCCGGTGTGTCTTCGGCATCGTGGGCTTGGGAGTCATGGGAGGCAGCTTTGCTGCCAGGCTTCGGCAGCTGGGCTACAAGGTATATGGCATGGATCTGGATCCGGACACCCTGAAATACGCCCTGGAGCAGGGCATCATTGACAGCGGCAGCCCGGATCCGGCGCAGATTCTGCCCCTGTGCGATGTGGTGATCTTCTGCCTGTATCCCACCAGGATCCAGCCCTGGATTGAAACCCATCAGCAGGATCTGAAACCCGGTGCCCTGCTGCTGGAGATCTCCGGCGTGAAAACCGGCATCACCCAGCCGCTGCAGGAACTGGTGCGGCCGGACTGCGAACTGCTCTCGATCCATCCCATGTGCGGACGGGAATCCCAGGGGATCCGCTATTCCGATCCGAAGATTTTCGACGGCGCCAATTTCCTGATCATTCCCACCAGCCGCAACACACCGGAATCCCGCCGCTTCGTGCAGGGACTCGCCCGGGAACTGGGCTGCGGCACGATCTCCGAACTGGACCCGGAAAGCCACGACCGCATGATCGGGTTTCTTTCCCAGCTCACCCATGTGATCGCCGTCTCCCTGATGAACACCCACGAAAACAGCCACCTGGTGCAGTACACCGGGGACTCCTTCCGGGACCTCACCCGGATCGCCCGGATCAACGAAAACATGTGGCCGGAGCTGTTTCTGCTGAACCGGGACATTCTGCTGGAGGAAACGGATCAGTTTCTCGCCGCCGTCCAGCAGTTCCGCGAAATGCTGGCTGCCGGTGACCGGCAGGGCATGAAGGAAGCCATGATCGAATCCACGAAACGCCGGGAGAAATTCGGCTGATTCCCCTGGTGCCAATGGCAGCCGTGGCGGCTGCCTGACAGGGCGTGCAGTCTCATGAAGGCTGCTAGCTGCATCACATCACATCACAGAGAAAACGCGAAAAGAAAAAAGAGGAAGCCTCTGGACTTTGTCCCTGACCGGACAAGCTCTGCGGCTTCCTCATTTTCTGCATACAGATGTGTGAATCAGATGAAAGCGGAGAAAGAAAGCACAGGATACATCAGTCCGGCTGGTCAGCCGGTGCATCCTTCACCCGGTGAAGGACCACCATGACCGGGGCATCACTGCCGCTGGTGGCGGGAAGGAGCAGACCGCCGGTCATGAGAGACTGACCGGTATAACGGCCTTGATCCCTGTCTTCATACACGGCTTCGGGATCCAGCCCCCGCAGCCGGATCCGGCGGCGCAGGGCATTGGGCTCTGTGTCATACACCAGTCCCTGGACCAGGATGCGGTCTTCATCAGCAATTTCCCAGAGCGCCAGCCCCTGCTCCGGTCTGGTCAGGCGGTAGTACCGCCCGTGAAAAATCAGCGGCTGCAGCTCTCTGTACAGCCGGTTCAGACTGCGGATCTCCTCCCGCTCCAGATTATCCAGTGTGCCGGGATCCAGCTCATAGCCGAATGTCCCGGGTATGGCCGCAGCGGCTCTGGTTTCCAGCGTGGTGCGGCGTCCGGTCTGGTGATTGGGAGAGGCGGATACATGACTGCCCATGGTATCCGGCGGGTAGAAGAAACTGGTTCCATACTGAATGAATGTCCGTTCATGGGGATCGGTGTCATCACTGCACCAGATCTGCGGGGTGTAGTACATCATACCGGCGTCAAAACGCCCGCCGCCACCGGAGCATCCCTCGAAGAGCACGTCCGGGAATGCGTCTGTAAGCCGGTTCAGCAGACCATAGACCCCCAGCATATACCGGTGGTGCACTTCCGGCTGCCGATCTTCGGGAAGATGATCCGAATGCCGGTCCGCCAGGCTGCGGTTCATGTCCCATTTCACATAGGTGATGTGATTGTCTGCCAGGAGTCCGGAAAACACCTGAAACAGATGGTCCACCACCTGCGGATTGGTCATGTCCAGCACCAGCTGGTTTCTGCCCCGGACAGGTCCCCGTCCCGGTGCCTTCAGCACCCAGTCCGGATGCGCCCGGTACAGGTCGCTGTCTTCGTTGACCATCTCCGGCTCAATCCAGATGCCGAAATCCAGACCGGCGGCGTTGACTTTTTCGATCAGGGACTGCAGAGACCCTTCCAGCTTTTCCTCATTGACCTCCCAGTCCCCCAGTCCGGCATTGTCCGAATTCCGGCTGCCGAACCAGCCGTCATCCAGCACCAGCAGATCGATGTCCATGTCCGCAGCCTGACTGGCGATGTCCAGAATCGTTTTCCGGTCAAAGTTGAAATACGCCGCTTCCCAGGTGTTGATCAGCACCGGCCTGGGCCGGTTCCGGAACCGGGGCGGAATCAGGCGGTCCCGGATCAGCTGGTGAAAGCGCAGGGACAGCGTTTCCAACCCCGCATCGCTGCGGATGAGCACCGCTTCCGGGGTCTGGAACGATTCCTGAGGAGCCAGCTTCCAGGAAAATCCCTCCGGGTTGATTCCCATCACCAGACGTACCTGGCCCAGCTGGTCCAGTTCCGCCTGAGCCTGGAAGCTTCCGGAATACACCAGCATGGCCCCCACGGCCCAGCCGCTGGTCTCGGTGGTATCCGGTCCTGTGAGAATGAGAGCCGGGTTCTGCTGATGGCTGGAAGTGCCCCGGGTGGAGGCCGCCGACACCACCCCCTGTTCCAGCCGCCGGCGGGTATGCTGCCGTTCCTTGTTGTGCCGTCCGGTGAAGGTGATCAGATCCACCGGTTCCCCGTGATGCACGTCCAGAGCCAGGCTGGCGGCCCGGTCCAGACGCACCGGTGTATCGGACTGATTTTCAAACCGGGCGCTGCGGATGATGGCATCATGTTCCTCATCCACCACATAGAACAGGTCGCAGGTCACCTGCGTGACTCTGTCCGCCAGATGCAGCACCAGAGTCTGCAGACCCGGGTGGTCTGCCCGGATGTGCGGCAGACCTTCCAGAGCCGGTCTGCCCTCCAGGATCTCATACCCTTCATAGCGCAGATCCAGCCCCCGGCTGTCATCCAGTGCCGCGGCGCTGATGCGGTAATCTCCTGTGCCGGTACAGGGATATTCCTGAAGTCTGGTATCCAGAGAATACGTGCGGTCGTTGCCGGCATCCGCAATGCTGCCGGCAAAGCCCACATCCGGATAGTCCTGCAGGTAGTCCATCACCTGTCCGCCGGTTTTCGGCCCGTACCACAGATGAGACACAATGTTGTGCCGGTCCGCCTGGATCTGATAGCAGGTGTTCGCTGTTTCCAGCTGAAATACACGGTCTCCGATTACTTCAATGGCCATAGTCTTTCCCCCCGCTTCAAATCTTCAATCACAAAGGTGCCCCCGTCAAAGTCACAGTCCAGCATCAGGGCTTCCTGACCGGCTCTTCGGATCATGCACAGATGACCATCCGCAGCTGTCACGTCCAGATCTCCTTCCAGATCGAAAGCCGGATGGGTGTTGCGCAGTTCCATCAGCACTTTCAGATTCTGCACAACCGGACGTTTCTGATTCTCTTCGATCTCCTTCAGGCTGTAGCCATGCCGGTTGATGTCCCGCCCGTTCCGGGTCTTCTCCAGCAGCTCCAGGTCGTTTTCTCCCGCCAGCAGCCCCACGTAATACACCTGAGGAATACCCGGAGCAAAGAACTGGATGGCTCTGGCCATGAGATACCGCGCATCGTCGTTGCCCAGGGCGGAATAATAGGTTGTATTCACCTGATAGATGTCCAGGTTGCCATATTCTTCGGAGCTGTATTTCCGGTTGAGATTCGCCCCTTTTTCATACAGCAGGTCCAGCACCCGGTCTGTTTCCTCCTGCGGCAGCAGATCCCGGACATCCACGATTCCCAGTCCATCATGGGTGTCCAGCGTGGTGTACTGATGCTTCGGGCTCATCTTCAGCCAGTTCGCCAGCCAGGTGCCGTTTCCTGTGTACAGCGCATGCAGCGTCAGCACCGGGAGGGCAAAGTCGTAGATCCAGTATCCCCGCCGTGCCAGACTCAGGGGAATGGTGTAATGTTCGTGAATCTCCGGCAGAATCTCCACGCCCCGGGCAGCCATCCGGGATTCGATCCCCTCCAGCAGTTCCCAGATTTCCGGCGCCTCAAAGAAGCAGCTGCCCCCGGGCTTTTTCACCGCATAGGCAAAGGCATCCAGCCGGATCACCGAAGCGCCGTGATCTGCCATGCCATCCAGTGTGCGGTCAATGAATGCCCGGACCGCCGGACTGGAGACATCCAGATCGATCTGATCTTCCGAGAACGTGCACCACACCTTGTCTTCGGTGCCATCCGCAAACCGGGCCTCGATATACGGCGCGCGGGGCTTGCGTTTGTAAATGGCCTCTACCTGTTCCGGTGTGGGTGCTCCGCCGGGCCAGAACTTCGAGTACCGGATGAAGAAATCCTTCCAGTCGGATTCATCTTTCCGGGCAAGGAAATCCTGATAGTACGCCGACTGGGCGGAGATGTGATTCACCATGAAATCGAACATCAGCCAGCGGTCTTTTCCAATGGCTTCCACATCCGCAAAGCTTCCGAACACCGGATCCACGGATTCATAGGTCTTCGGGGAAAATCCTCTGTCTGCCCCGGAGGGAAAGAACGGGAGGATGTGGACACCGCCGACGGCTTTGTCGTACCAGGTATCCAGCGCTGTTTTCAGCTCTTTGAGATCTGCTCCGAGAGAGTCGGCATAGGTGATGAGCATCACCCTGTTGTCCCGCTGTCTGGTCATAAAACTGTTTCTTATCCTTTCACGGCACCGTTGGCCACGCCATTGAGAATCTGTTTCTGGCAGATGATGTAGAACACCAGAATCGGAATCAGCGACAGGACGTAGGAAGCGAATGCCAGATTGTAGTTGGTGCCGAACTGCGTCTGGAAGTTCAGCTGGGCAATGGGCAGAGTGTTCTGACCGGTGCCCGACATGATGACCAGAGGGGTCATGACATCATTCCAGGTTCCCAGCGCGGTCATGACCGCCACCGTGGCGTGCATGGGTTTCATCATGGGAAAGATGATCTTCCAGAACGTCTGCCAGGTGGTGAGTCCGTCCACCTGGGCGGCTTCTTCCAGCACCACCGGGATGTTCTTCATATACCCGGCATACAGCATGACGTTCATGGGCATGTAGAACACCAGATACAGCAGAATGACACCGAACTGGTTGCCCAGGTGCATCTGGGCGGTTTCCTTGACCAAGGGCATCATCAGAATGGCGAAGGGCACGAACATGCCGCTGACGATGTAGAAGTACACGGTTTTGAACCGTTTCCGGGCATTCATGCCCCGGCCCAGGGCATATCCCGCCAGGGAATACACCAGAATCGCCAGAATGATCGTCCCCACGGTAATGAGCAGGGAGTTGCCCAGGGAGTGCCAGAAGTCCGTCACCCGCATGGCTTCCGCAAAGTTGGAAAAACTCCAGGTTTTCGGCAGGGACAGCGCCCCTTCCACGCTGTTGGTCATCTCCGAAGGCTGCTTGAAGGCGATGATGATGGCCATGTACAGCGGAAAGAAAACCGTCAGGGTTCCCAGGCACATAATGAATGTCAGCAGTCTGTTTTTTTTTCATCAGAGCTGTTCCTCCTTGCTGCTCATGGACCGCAGCTGAATCACGGACAGGGCCACAATCACCACGAAGAAGAACACGGCGTTGGCACTCTGGAATCCAAACTGTCCACCGTCAAGACCATTGCGGTAAATCAGGTAGGAAATGGATTCCGTGGACTGTGCCGGTCCGCCCTTGGTCAGGGACATGATCTGGTCGAAGACCATCATGAAGTTCTTGGTGGTCAGAAGCAGGTTGGTGGAAACAAGGGGAATGATCAGCGGCAGCGTCACCTTGCGGAATTCCGTCCACTTGCCGGCTCCGTCGATTCTGCTGGCTTCATACACATCCTCCGGCACGGTCTGCAGACCGGAGATGTAAATAATTGTCGTCATGGCCACTGCCTGCCAGACACCCACGATCAGCACTCCGATCCAGGCTGTGTCCGGCGAAGACAGAATGGAGTTCTGCAGCCAGGAGATCTGGAAATACTCTCCCACTGCCGGCAGGATGTAGGTAAACAGGAAACTGAAGATATAGCCGATGATCAGCCCGCCCAGAATGTTGGGAATGAAGTAGATACCCCGCAGGGCGGACTTGAACCGGATCTTCGCATTCAGGCCGATGGCCAGTGCCAGGGCAATCACATTCACCAGGATCGTGCCGCAGATGGCGTACTTGAATGTGAAGAAGTAGCTGTTCCATACCCGCTGGTCGGTGAAGAGATCCATGTAATTGCGCAGTCCCACCCAGTCATAGGATCCATAGCCTTTGTAGTTGGTGAAGCTGTAGATGAATCCCTGAATCATGGGCAGGGTATTGAACAGAAAGAACAGCACCAGGATCGGAAGCAGGATTTTTACATATGTCCGCTCCCGGGGGGTCATTTTGCGTTTCACTGATTCTCCTCCTGCAGCCGCCGGATGAGATCCCGGTTGTAGCGCTGCCACTCTGTATCGAATTTCTTCAGGAATTTCTCCTTCGCATCAGCGGATGTGTCCAGCAGATAGGTCTGGATCAACGCATCCACCGCCATTTCACTGGGATAGTAATGATCGTGGAAATCCCGGACTTTTCCGGATTCAATGAATTCCTTCATGTCCCCCAGTTCCTCCGGCACCGCAAAGTCGCCTTTCAGACAGGAGATTCCACCCTGATCAGCCAGGTACAGATCCATCACCTCGTCCTGGCACAGGAAGTCAATGACTTCCATGGCGGCTTCCTTCTCCGGGCTGTCTGCCATGACACAGAACTGAAGGTCTATGCCGGAGTTCAGCCACCGCTCTTCGGCACTGTCTGCCCCCGGCATCACAAAGGCGCCGATTTCCATCTCCGGATTCACCGAACGGATCTGGGGAATGGCATAGCTGCCAATGGCCCACATGGCGGCCTCTTCATTGGCGAAAGCCGTCGCCGCATCGGAGTAGCCGTAAGCGGAGGGATTTGGCTGTATGTACGGCAGCATCTCCCGGATGCGTTCGGCAGTCAGATCGTAGGCTTCGGCGAATGTGGCCTCCTGCCGGTTCACCTGCTGACAGATATCGGGATCCGCCAGCTCCACCGCCAGTGCATTCCAGGGTGCCAGTGTCGTCCAGGTGTCCTTGTACCCGGCATACAGCGGCTGAAAGCCGTCTTCCTGGATGGTTTCGCACAAATCCATGAACTCTACCCAGGTTTCCGGTGTCTGCCAGCCGTTTTCCCGGAACAGCTTCCGGTTGTAGAGAATGCCGGCGGCATTGGCCGCGTAGGGAATGGCATACTCTCCTTCCAGCGGCACAAACTCCAGCTGCTTGTCGATCTGCCGGTAGCCATCTCTGACCTTGTCCAGAACCGGCTGTCCTTCCAGATTCCAGAACAGCCCCGCATCCAGGAACCCGGAATAGTTGATGTCACCGCCAATGGCCACGATATCCGGATAATCCTCCCGGACGAACCGCGTTTTCAGAATGGTCATGGCTTCGTTGGGCGAATTGATGGTGAGCTGAATGTCATCGTGGGTCTCATTGAACAGATCCTGGATTTCTTCAAACACCTTCGCGGCTTCCGGCTTGTAGGACACAATCTCAATCTGGATCTTGTCATCCGCAGGCCCGGAGGCACAGCCAGTCAGAAGGCAGGCGGCAGACAGCACAGCCGCCAGCATGTTCGAGCATTTCATGACTGAATCCCCTTTCTTTTCTTCCTGATAAAACTGTACAAAATGGCTTTCAAAGAATGAATGGACCCGGAAATCCATCCATATGTCATATTGTGTGTTTCCAACGCTTTTTGAAATATTGGGTCAAAAAATGCTATATTCTGATTAACGAATGAGGAGGATTTGACATGAATGACGTGGAGTTCTCAATTTTTCGCAACGAAAATTACATTGATCTGAACATGTATCAATGTGGACGCGAAAAATGCAAACCGGGCCACATCTTCGGTCCCGCCGCACGCAACCATTATCTGTTCCACTATGTCCTGGAAGGCCGGGGCACTCTGATGGCTTCCGGCGTCAGCGAAATGACCAACACATTTGAGATTTCCCCCGGACAGGGATTCCTGCTGTATCCCGGACAGATTTCCACCTATATCGCCGACGCCCGGGACCCCTGGACCTACTGCTGGATCGAGTTTGACGGCCTGCAGGTGAAAGAAGCCCTGGACCGGACACTGATGACCATGGACAACCCTGTATACCGCTGTCATACCCCGCAGCAGCGGGAGGTGATGAAGGAGGAAATGCTCTACATGGTCTCCCACATGAAAGAACCGACACTGCACCTCATCGGCCACCTGTATCTGTTTCTGAGTGCCCTGGTGGAATCCACACGCCGGTGGCAGCCCCGGAAAACCGCCCGGATGGCAGATTACTACATCAAGGAAGCCATCACCTTCATCGAACAGAACTACACCCGGGATTTTTCCATTGAGGACATCGCCGCGACCCTGGGCATTGACCGGGGGTACTTCGGAAAGCTCTTCAAGCGCGCCACCGGGCAGTCGCCCCAGCAGTTTCTGATCCAGTACCGGCTGATCAAAGCCGCCAACCTGCTGAAGACAACAGACTTGTCCATCCGGGAAGTGGCCAGCAGCGTGGGGTATGAAAATCAGCTTCATTTCTCCCGGGCTTTCCGGAAAATGTACGAAGTCTCGCCCCGGGAATACAAAAAGGCGCTTCCGAACGAGCCGGAAAGCGCCTGATGATCCCGATACAGAAGCGCTGCGGTGTCTGCTTCAGCAGACTTACCCCAGAGCACAGCCGGTTTCCCGGTCAAATACGTGGATCTTGGCAGGGTTGAAGGAGAGTTCCACCACATCTCCCACCTGGGTTCCGGATTCCGGATCCACCCGGGCAGTCAGCTGTGCCCCGTTGAAATCTGTATACAGATAGATTTCTGCACCCAGGTTCTCCCGGACAGCCACTTTTGCCTTCGCTTTGGAATCTTTGTACAGCTCCAGGTGCTCCGGTGTGTCATACAGATCCTCCGGACGCACGCCAATGGTCACTTCCTTGCCCATGTAGCCGTTGTTCTTCAGCACCTTGCCTTTGGCAGGATCGATCGCGATATCCGTGTCTCCCACCCGGACAGCCACTTTGCCGTTCTTTTCGGTGACCACGCCATCCAGGAAGTTCATCTGGGGAGACCCGATGAAGCCGGCTACGAATTTGTTGGCTGGGTGATCGTACAGGTACTGCGGCGTGTCGATCTGCTGCACTTCGCCGTCGCTCATGACCACGATCCGGTCACCCAGTGTCATGGCCTCGGTCTGGTCGTGGGTTACATAGATCATCGTGGCGCCCAGTCTTTCATGCAGACGGGAGATCTCCACACGCATCTGTCCACGCAGCTTGGCATCCAGGTTGGACAGAGGTTCGTCCAGCAGCAGGACCTTGGGATCCCGCACGATGGCACGGCCCATGGCCACACGCTGTCTCTGACCACCGGACAGAGCCTTGGGCTTGCGGTCCAGCAGTTTTTCCAGATCCAGAGTCCGGGCAGCCTGTGCCACCCGTTTGTCGATTTCATCCTGGGACATCTTGCGGATCTTCAGGGGGAATTCCATGTTTTCCTTCACCGTCATGTGGGGATACAGAGCATAGTTCTGGAAGACCATGGCGATATCCCGGTCCTTGGGTTCCACATCATTGACGCGGTTGCCGTCAATGAGCAGGTCACCGTCGGTGATGTCTTCCAGACCGGCGATCATGCGCATGGTCGTGGACTTTCCGCAGCCGGAAGGTCCGACAAAAATGACAAATTCTCCGTCCTTGACATCCAGATTAAAGTCTTTTACCGCCTGAAAACCATTGGGATAGACTTTTTTGATGTTCTTCAATGTTACTTCTGACATATGATTCTCCTTTCGGTATCCAATCTGTACCCTGACTGTACCATCCGGAAGACTGGACGAAACAGAAGCTGAAACCGCCTGCTATATGGAAAAATGCAGCTTTTCCACCAATCTGTTCATATGACAGCGCATTCAGCCATATTCCCATCCCTCCTGACCGGCAGGGCATGAGGAAAGACATGATTGAATCCGCGATACGCCGGGAGAAATCCGGCTGATCCCCCTCTGCCGATGGCAGCCGGGGCGGCTGCCTGACAGGGCGTGCAGTCCGGTGAAGAGGGCTGTACATCAAGGAGAAGGCTGCTGGCCGCATCACAGAAACAACGCGAAAAAGAGGAACCCGAAGGGACAGCGGCCGCAGGCCGGAAATCCGGAGAGTTCCTCTTGTTTTCATTTGTACAATTGTTTCCGATCAGTGGCCGGACTCAGATCCGGTCAGGCCAGTGAGCCTACTTCCACAGAAAGTCAAACCACACCGGGCTTTCCTTCTCCCAGCTGGCTTCATTGTGCTTTCCGCCTTTGACGTAATTGATCCGGGTCAGGCAGCCTTTGCGTTCCAGGGGTTTGGAGAACTGATGCAGAATCTGCCAGATGCGGCGGGTATTGTGCCGGAGTTCGGTGGATCCCATGGACAGATACACCCGGGTATCCGGATTCAGCTCTGTACTGTTCAGCAGTTCATGCAGCTGCTTCGGATACAGAAACAGAGACGGAGACAGTGCGGCAGCCTTGGAGAACACATCATTGTGTGCCAGCACGCCGTAGTAAGCCATGAGTCCGCCCATGGAACTTCCCGCAATGGCTGTGGCCTCCCGCTGGGGCCAGGTCCGGTAGTGCCTGTCGATGAGCGGCTTCAGCTCCCGGATGATCCACTCAAACAGCTCTTCTCCCCTGCCATGAATGGGACCTGCCGGTGTCCGGGGATTATCCCAGGGGGCGTACTCGTTCAGCCGGTTGTTTCCCTGGTGATCGCACTCCAGACCCACGATAATGAAAGGCTTGTCATAGCCTGCCAGAAAGGCGTCCAGATTCCAGGATTTTCCATAGGTGGCTTCCTGATCCACAAACAGATTGTGACCGTCCAGCATGTAAATCACCGGATAGCGCTCATCGCTCTGATCATATCCCCGGGGAAGCCGGAGATGAATGGGAATGGAGCGCTGCAGGCTTTCACACCACAGCTCGTGGTGCTGCAGATCGCCGGTGAGTTCCGGAGCCGCTGCAGTTTCCGGCATGACTACGCCAGAAGCCGGGGCTGGACCGGCGTCTTTTTCCGGCGCCGGTTCCGGCTGCTGCCGGATTTCCTGGCCGGATGGAGTTTTTTTTTAGGCTTTTCCAGAAGGCGCTCGTACTCCTGGCGTCCGTCTTCCTGACAGTCATAGGTGCCTGCCAGCGTGCCGGAGGAATACAGCAGATACTTGTCGTTGAAAAAATCATATTCAAACCAGGTGACTGCGCCGGTCTGGTCGCTCTTCTGTGCGTCAATGCGCAGGCTTCTGCGCTGGGAAGGGGTCAGGGACTCCCGGAACTTCGGGAAATCCGGACAGAGCACCGCTTTTTTGCGGAGCATCGGATCCCGGGGGAGACAACCCTTGAACAGAGCCCCTTTGCGGGGATCGGGGATGTCATCCACGTACTGCCGCAGGCTCATGCCCTCCCGGCTGATGCTGAGCTTCGGGTTTTCTTCCGACAGCAGGTGAATGGCCCGGTCATAGCCCTTGTCAAAGGACAGGATGACATACCGGTCCTTTTTCTTCAGACCTTCCGTGATCATGCTGGCAATGAAGGCAATGATGGCCAGATCCATTTCATTCTTTTCCCGCCGCCGCTCGTTGTCTGTTTCCAGAAGATCCACCACATGAAAACGGGGATCGTCCAGCAGACCGTATACCTTCCGGTACACATTGATGTCAGACAGGAAAAACCAGACTTCCGTATTGTCAGGCAGTGCTGCGGGGATCAGATTGCCCACATTTTCGGAATCCACGAAAATCCGGCATATGCCGCTTTTCTTTTCATCTTTTTTCCTGTTTTTCTTTTTATTCTTTTTGTCCTTGGACATATGTATTCTCCTCCAGAGGGTCATATTGCTGTCACTATTATAGCAGACACCGCCAAATCCCCGGTTTTGCTTGAGTTTGACCACCGGTGCGGGTAAGCTGTAATCAGATGAAAGCGTTTACAGAAAGGAAGGCCCTATATGAAACACGAAGCCATACGCGCGCACATCCAGGATCTGATCAGCAGGCGTGCCGAATCCCTGATGGAAGACGACACACAGGCCAACTATATTTCGGTTCTGGCCAAGATCTGGTCGGAACTCAGCGACATTCCGGAAAACAACCTGGAATGGATGGATCCCAAGGATCTGGATGAACTGATCCTGACTGTCTACTATGCCCTGTCCAGACAGCGGCATGCCATCACCGCCGGGGTTCAGAAAGAAGTGAACAAGTATGTGCGGCATGAACAGAAAGACTGGGAATTCGCCCACATCATGGACTTTGAGGAATGAAACCGTTTCGGGAATCCGCACAGGATTCCTTTTTTCATGCGGCTTTTCCGCCAGCAGAACGCAATTCAATGTTCCCTTTATGTGAAATGAAGTGAGAATCAGCACTCTCGTTGTCAGGGTGCCGGAAACCGATATAATGAGTTCATGACTTTATCTGGAAGCAAAAGAAAGAAGTGATGTCTCCATTATGAACAGACAAACCAGACAGAAAAATCCGCTGTACCGGTACTGGCTGATCACACTGATCATTCTTCTGGTGATCAACCTGGTTCTGCCCCCGATGCTGCGAAACGGAGCAACCACTCAGGAAAGCTACTCGTCCTTCCTGGACAAAGTGGAAGAAAAAGACGTGTCCAAAGCCGAAATCAACAACGGCACCATTTATTACCAGCTCAAGGGCGAGGATGGAAAGACCTACTCTGCCCAGGCTGTGAACGACCCTGACCTGGTGAACAGACTGCGGGACGCCGGGGTGGAATTCAGTGCCGTAAAGCCGAGCACCACATCGCCCTTCCTGTACTCCATGCTCTCCCTGTTTCTGCCCTGGCTGATCCTGTGGGGACTGGGGTACTGGTTCTTCAAGCGCATGCAGAAGAAAATGTCCCAGGCTTCCGACTCCATGTCCTTTACTCCGGGTGATGACCAGGAAAACAAAGGCGGCGGATTCGGCGGTTTTGGCGGCATGTTCGGCGGCATGAACGGCCTGGGAAAATCCAACGCCAAAGTCTACAAAGGCGAACAGACCAATACCAAATTTGCGGATGTTGCCGGGCAGGAAGAAGCCAAGAACAACCTGATTGAAATCGTGGACTTCCTGAAAAACCCGAAAAAGTATCAGGAAATCGGTGCCAAAATGCCCAAGGGTGCCCTGCTGGTAGGCCCTCCGGGCACAGGCAAAACCCTGCTGGCAAGAGCTGTGGCCGGTGAAGCCGGCGTACCCTTCTTTGCCATCTCCGGTTCCGAGTTCGTGGAAATGTTCGTGGGCCGGGGTGCCGCAAAAGTCCGGGATCTGTTCAAACAGGCCCGGGAAAAAGCCCCCTGCATCGTCTTCATTGACGAGATCGACACCGTGGGCAAAAAGCGTGATGCCGGCGGTATTTCCGGAAACGACGAACGGGAACAGACGCTGAACCAGCTGCTGGCGGAAATGGATGGCTTCGACGGCTCCAAAGGCGTGGTGCTGCTGGCTGCCACCAACCGGCCGGAAACACTGGATCCGGCGCTGACCCGTCCGGGCCGGTTTGACCGCCGGATTCCGGTGGAACTGCCGGACCTGAAAGGCCGGGAGGACATTCTGAAGCTTCACGCGAAAAACGTGAAAGCCTCTCCCTCCATTGACTACAACGAGATTGCCCGGGCGGCTGCCGGCACATCCGGTGCAGATCTGGCCAATATCGTCAACGAAGGGGCACTGCTGGCTGTCCGGGACGGACGCAAACAGGTTACCCAGCGGGATATGGAAGAAGCCATTGAAATCGTCATTGCCGGTGAACAGAAAAAAGGCGCTGTGATTTCTCCCCGGGAACGGATGATCGTGGCGTATCACGAAATCGGCCATGCCCTGGTAGCGGCCAAATCCAAAAACGCCGCACCGGTTCACAAGATCACCATCATTCCCCGGACCAAAGGAGCTCTTGGCTACACCATGCAGGTGGAAGCCGAGGAAACCAACCTGCTGACCAAGGAAGAAGCCTACCAGCGGATCGTGACCTACACCGGCGGACGGGCGGCGGAAGAACTGGTGTTCCACTCCATCACCTCCGGTGCAGCCAATGACATTGAGCAGGCCACGAAACTGGCCCGTGCGATGGTCACCCGGCTTGGCATGTCGGAAAATTTCGGCATGACGGCCCTGGAATCCGTGAACAACGCCTATCTGGGCGGAGACACTTCACTGGCCTGCAGCGATGAAACCGCGGCGAAGATCGATGAAGAAGTGGTGGCTCTGATTGGCAGTGCCTACAAGGACGCCACAAAAATCCTTTCCGACAACATCATGAAGCTGCACGAACTGGCAAAGTATCTGTACGAAAAAGAAACCATCACCGGGGAGGAGTTCATGGAAATCCTCAACAAGCCCGCTGAAGGAACCAGTGAACAGGCATAACGGTAAACAGCATCATCCATCTCTGACCTGCAGGATTGCCTGCAGGTCTTTTTTGCCGGGAAGGTTAACAACTTAACGTTTGGCATCCCCTGTCTCTCTTCGTATCATGGGGACATGGAAAAAATCAGACTCCGGGACATTGCGGAGGCTCTGGGGCTGTCAACGGCCACGGTTTCCAATGTCCTGAATGGAAAAGACGATAAAGTATCCCCGGCAACCCGGGCGCGGGTCATGGAGGCGGTGGAACGCTCCGGCTATCTGCCGGACCGGGCGGAGGTGCTGCTGGGGCGCAATCCTTCCCGCATGGCGGGACTGGTGGTGAACGATCACCCGGAATACAGCGGTCATCCTCTGGAGGACCCCTACAATGCGGCATTCATTGACCGGCTGCAGAAAGCGGCGGTGCGGCAGGGCCTGGAGCTGCTGGTGAAGACAGCCCGCACCTGGGAAGAAGCGGCGCAGTTTGCCTCCATGTGGAATATGGTGGGACTGGTGGTGTCCGGATTCTGCGATGCGGACTATGTATCCCTGAAGCAGACACTGAAAATTCCGCTGACAGCCTGCGACGCGTTTTCCACAGAAGCCGGCTTTTCCTCCGTGACGGTCAAAGACCGGGAAGGCGGGCGACTGGCAGGGATGCATCTGAAATCCCTGGGTCACAGGCGGGTGACCTGCGTGACCACCAACCTGATCTGTGACGACCTGGAGCGCATCCAGGGACTGCGGGATGCAGGTCTGGAAACCGATGTGTTCATGATCAGCGGTGACCGCAGCGAAATGCGCAGGCAGTTTGGCGAACGGGATTTTTCCCGGGATACAGCAGTATTCTGCGTCAGTGACCGCCAGGCGCTGGAACTGCTGTGCATTCTGCAGGAACGGGGGATCCGGGTGCCTGAAGATCTCTCGGTGATGGGATTTGATGGAATCGAGCCCGGTCTGTATGCCATCCCGCCGCTGACCACCATTTCCCAGGATCTGGAAGCAAAGGCCAGGCTGGCCATTGAATCGCTGTCGGCCGAGCCGGCAGCCCATCCCACTGACGTATCTCTCACTGTCAGAAAGAGCACAGGCTATGCGAAAGACATTCTTTAGGCAGGTTCTGGCCATTGCAGTTCCGGTGGCGCTTCAGTCGCTGATTCAGAGTTCCTTCTCCGTGGCTGATCAGGTCATGATCGGGCAGCTGGGAGAAACGGCCATCACCGCTGTGGGATTTGGCGGCAAGTTTCTGTCTCTGGCGCTGACTGTCATTGCAGGCTGCGCCACGGCAGCCGGCATTCTGGCGGCACAGTATGAGGGCCAGAACAACCGGCAGGCACTGGAAGAATCGTTTTTTCAGATGCTGACAGTCTCTCTGGGCATCTCCTTCCTGTTCACAGCCCTGTCGCTGCTTTGTCCTTCACCCGTCATGGGATTTTACAGCGGGGATGAGCAGGTGGTCAGCCTGGCTGCAGACTATCTGCGGATATTTGCCCTCTCTCTGCCGTTTTCCACCCTGACTTCTCTGTACTCGGTGGTGCTGCGCTGCTGCGGCTTTCCCGGCTCTCCTCTCTATGCCAGCGGAGCCGGAATCACGGCCAACACGCTGCTGAACGCGCTGTTCATTTTCGGACTGGGGCAGGGAGTGACCGGCGCTGCCTGGGCTTCGCTTCTGGCGCAGATCCTGATGGCGGGTGTCATGCTGCTGTTTGTGAGAAAAAAGCTTCCCTGGTTCCACCCGGCCTGTTCCCTGCGGGGGCTGAAAACCGTCCTCGTGATTCTCCTGCCGCTGGTGGTGACGGAATTCCTCTGGAGCCTGGGAGAAAATGTGTATTCCATGGTGTATGGTCATCTGGGGACTGGCCCGTCAGCGGCCATGACCATGACCATTCCACTGCAGTCCATGACCATCGGCGTTCTGTCCGGACTGAGTCAGGCGGCAGGCATTCTGGTTGGCCAGCGGCTGGGTGCCCGGGACAGGGAGGGTGCCTGGAACGATTCTCTGTCACTGATCCGCTATTCGCTGACCGGATCTGTCATTCTGGCTCTGCTTCTGGCCGGGTCAGCTCCGTTCTATGTACAGCTGTACTCTGTGGGTGACGGGGTGCGCCGTCAGTGTGTGCAGCTGATTCTGGTCTTTGCGGTTTTCTCCATTGTGAAGGTGCAGAATATGGTGACAGCCGGCGGCATCCTGAGAAGCGGAGGAAAAACCTCTCTGGTGCTCATGATCGACCTGGCGGGGACCTGGGGCGTGGGTGTTCCCATTGCTCTCTGGGCGGGCAGCGCCGGATTGCCGGTTGCT
Source organism: uncultured Faecalibaculum sp. (assembly GCF_910588395.1). GTDB lineage: Bacteria > Bacillota_I > Bacilli_A > Erysipelotrichales > Erysipelotrichaceae > Faecalibaculum. Next base: position 25,361 of record NZ_CAJUPA010000013.1, read on the forward strand.
GCCGTGTACGCACTTCTGTCCCTGGAAGAAGTACTGCGGCTGATCCTGACCTTGGGCGTCTTTGCATCCCGGCGATGGATGAAAACAATTCAGACATGAAGAGCTGATTCTGACAGGCTGAGTGGTCCGGAAACGGACTGACAGCCTGTTTTTTCAATGACAGCGCCGCCAGGGAAGACAACGGAATTTACAATTTGTTTATTTATTTCTTCTGTTTGTGGATATTGTATGGTATGCTCCGCCTGAAGGCAAGACTCTTTGCCGCAGACAGGAGAGAGATATGAAACAGCAGACATCTCTGTATGAATCCATTCTGGGCCCGCTGCTGCTGGTGGCGGATGAACAGGGACTGACGGAAATCCGGTTTCTGACAGATGTGCCGCCACAGGCACAGGCCGCCGGTCAGGATCGGCCGCTTCCCGCGCTGCAGGCTGCCGCCAGGTGGCTGGACCAGTATTTTGACGGCTGCACACCGGATATCCCCGTCCCGCTGCATCTTTCCGAAACGCCCTTTCAGCGGGAAGTACGGGAAATCGTCCAGACCATTGGCCGGGGACAGACCATGACCTATGGAGAGATTGCCTCCCGGATTGCAGCACAGCGCGGCATCCCCCGCATGGCGGCGCAGGCTGTGGGCCAGGCTCTGGGTCGCAATCCCATTCCCATCCTGATTCCCTGTCACCGGGTGACAGGAGCCCGGGGAAACCTGACAGGATACGGTGGCGGACTGGAGCGGAAACGGCTGCTTCTGGAACTGGAGAATCCCGGGAACTGAAAGCCGCCGGTGGGCGCAAAGAAAAAAGAAGACACTTCTGTCTTCCTCCCGCTGCTGTATCTGCATTTACCGGTTCAGCAGACCGCTTTCCCGGATTCGTCTGGCGGCTTCCCGGACTTCGTCGTCGCTGCGGACCAGAGCCAGACGCACATAGCGCTGACCTTCCCGGCCAAAGTTGGAACCCGGATTGACCAGAACCCCGGCTTCCTGCACCAGGGCATCCGTAAAGGCCTGGGCACTGTCCCAGCTGTCCGGAATCGGAGCCCAGACAAACATCGTGGCTTTCGGGGCAGGGATTTTCCATCCGGCTTTGTCCATTTCCTCCAGCAGAAAATCTCTGCGCCTTCTGTATTCCCCCCGGACCTGCTCCGTGAAGGGTTTCCCTTCCTTCAGCGCGCAGATTCCCGCCTGCTGGATGGCCGGGAATACGCAGAAATCTGTCATATCCAGCAGCTTCCGGTAAGCCTGCACCAGTTCGGCATTGCCGCAGAGCACCGCGAGCCTGGCTCCGCCCATGGAATAGGACTTGGAGAAACTGTTCAGTTCAATGCCCACGTCTTTGGCTCCCGGATACGCCAGAAAGCTCTTCCCGATTTCTCCGTCAAACACCAGCTCGCTGTAGGCATTGTCGTGGAGCACAATGATGTCGTGTTCTTTGGCAAACCGCACCAGCTTTTCGTAGAATTCGTCACCGGCGACAGCGCCGGTGGGATTGTTCGGATAGCTGACGTACATCAGCTTCACTTCATCCGGATTTTCAATGGCGTCAAAATCGATCAGATACTCATTGTCTGCCCGCAGCGGCATGAACCGGATCTGTGCCCCTGCCAGCCCGGGAGCCGTACCGTAAATCGGATAGTACGGATCGGGGATCAGGACCGTGTCCCCTGGATCGCAATAGACCAGAGGAATATGGGTCAGGGCCTCCTGACTTCCTTTCAGCAGGAAAATCTCATCTTCCTCCAGCCGCACCCCATAGCGGCCGGCATACCAGTCCTGAACAGCCTGGATCATCTCAGGACGGGGCCCCAGGGAATACTGATAGCTGTCATCTTCCTGCACCGCCTGGCTCAGGGCTTCCTTGACAGCGGTCATGGGTGGTATGTTGGAGGATCCGATGGAAAAATCAATCACCGGCTGTCCGGTCCGCTCTGTGTAGCCTTTCTTTCTCCGCTCCAGATCCGCGAAGGTGGCTCCCTGAATGACTTTCACCCGGCTGGAAATCCGGCTCATTCCGTTTCTCCTTTCTCCTCAGCCGCCGGAAGACCGGCCACTTCCGGCAGCAGAGGCAGCACCAGGGCTTTGACCGCCTGCAGCTCTTCCCGGGTGACTGAATCAAACTCTGCCCGGTACAAGGCAGTCTGGATCTGCATCAGATCATCCCGCAGCGGCTGCCAGCGCTCTCTGGCCATGATCTGATTCAGGCTCATCATGCGGGTTTCCGGATCAGCCTGACGGAGTTCACTGAGCAGCGCTTTCTGCAGAAACAGGACACTGGCGCTGAAATCCGCTTCGGAGTCTTCGTAAAACGCCTCCAGATCCCAGGCCTGCTCCAGAAAATCCAGGGTGCGGCCATTCAGCTGCTGGTATCTCTCATCCAGCCCCAGCCCCTCTGTATAATCCACATCCGGTTCTTCCTCTTCCGTCCTGGACTGCATACCGGCAATCATGTCACTGGCCATGGCATCCAGCTGTGCCCGTTCATCATCGGACAGGCCGTTCATCATTCTGGAAACCGCGCCAAAATCTATATCGCTGAGTTTCATTTTCCGCTCCTCCTTCACTCCTCTATTATCCATGCCGCTGGTGCGTTGGCAACGGCAGCCGGAAAGAATCATGGCTGCCGCCCGTCATCCTTTCTCTGCCTATAATCAAAGTATGACAGTCACAGATGATACATTGAAAAAGGACATTCTCTCGGCTCTGGGAACAGCGCAGTTTCTGGAAGCCGATTCCGGTCTTCCTGCAGCCGCCCTGCTGCGGCAGTCCCTGACACAGCTGTTTGAAGACAGATTCGGATTCGAGGCAGGAAAAGAGGCGCTGAATGCGATCCTTCCGGAACAGCCGGAAGCAGCGGATCTTCAGGCACCTGCCGGGGTCGGTGCAGCGGACCTCTTTGCCTGGTTTGAAGATCTGGACCACCGGTTCCAGCAGCAGGATCCTGCTTTCGGAGCCCCCAACAGCCGGCTCTTGCAGCGGATCTGGTCCGCCCTGGGGCAGGCGATCCCGGCGGCAGAGACGGAAAACAGCTATGCCCTGAGTCCGGAAGCCCGGAAACTTCTGGCGCAGCTGGACAGCCTCACCGGACTGGATTCCGTCAAGGAGCAGGTGCACCAGCTGGCAGCGCTGCAGCGGATCACAAAAATCCGGGAGTCCAGAGGCATGAAAGCGCCGTCTGTTTCCCGGCATCTTGTATTCGAAGGCAATCCCGGAACCGGAAAAACCACGGTAGCCCGGCTGATTGCCGGCTTGTACCGGGAAATGGGCATTCTGTCCCGGGGGCAGCTGGTGGAAGTTCACCGGCCTGATCTGGTAGCCGGATACATCGGGCAGACTGCCCGGAAAACCGAAGAAAAAGTCCGGGCTGCGCTGGGAGGCGTGCTCTTCATTGATGAAGCCTACAGTCTGTACAAACCTGCATCCCCGAATGATTTCGGAACCGAAGCCATTGAGACACTGCTGAAGCTGATGGAAGATCACCGCGATGATCTTGTCGTGATTGCAGCAGGTTATCCCCGGGAAATGGAAACATTTCTGGAATCCAACCCCGGTCTGCGTTCCCGGTTCGGAACCACGCTGACCTTTGAAGACTACACCCCGGAGCAGCTCATGGACATTCTGCTGGCTCTGGCGCAGGAGATGGAATATACCATTCCAGAGAACTGCCGCCAGGACCTGAAACAGAGAATCCAGGCCTACATGGACCATCCCGGCCGACATTTCGCCAATGGACGGACCATGCGCACCTGGCTGGAAAAAGCCCTGACCCGGCAGGCTCAGCGGCTGATGGATGTGGAGTCTCCGACTCTGGCAGAACTGACCGAACTGGCCGAAGAGGATTTCCCCGAACTGGCATAGCCAAACGATAAAAAAACCGGAATCCGGATGAATCTCCGGATATCCGGTCATTGCCGGCTGTCTCTGGCTGCCAGCTTTTTCCGCATCACGGTATGACTCCGGCTCATGAGGCCGAAGAGTGTGCCCATGATGAGAATAGCCAGAGCCAGGGCGCCTGCTATGGACAGAATTTCAATCAGACGCTGCAGTGCCAGGTCCTGCTGTCCCTGCACGATTTCTCCCACCATGTACAGCATCATCCTGCCAGGCACAAACGGCATCAGCACACTGGGCAGATACGTGGTCACCGGCGTCCGGCAGAGCCGGGCACACACCTCTGACAGCCCCGCAAACACCAGGCCCGTCACAAAGGCACAGCCGGTTTCGTTCATTCCCTGCAGCCGGCAGACTTCACTGACAACTGCCGCCACACCGGCTATCACGCCGCTTGTGACGATGTTCAGCCGGCGGACATCGAAAAACACCGCATACATGGACGCTGCCAGAAAGGCACCGGCAGCCGTGACAAGAATCCGGCTCATACCCCCACCACCATGGCTGCCAGACAGCCAAGGGCAATGGCAATGGCCACCAGAAACGCTTCCGTTCCCGCAGCAATGCCCGAGAGATAATCTCCCGAGAGCGTATCCCGGATGCTGTTGGTCATGGCAAGACCCGGTACCAGCAGGGCAATCCCCGCCACAACCACAGTTTCCACATTCAGTGCCGGGTACAGAAACTTCCGGGCCACCATAGGCAGCCACGTACACAGAAACCCGGAGATCAGCGTGGCCAGCAGTCCATTGATGGAGGTTTTCTGCAGCAGCCGCATCATCATCCAGATCATCAGTCCCATGACGAATACCGCTGCCAGATCCGCAGGGCCGGCGCCATCCATAAGACCGAATCCCAGGGCGCAGATTCCTCCTGCCAGAGAAATGACCTGCCAGGGATACCCTTTCTGCCTGTCGATCCGGTCCAGCGCTTTTTCCATCTGCTCCAGACTCATCCGGTCCGCCCGCCGGGACAGCGTGTTGATTTCATCCACTTTGGCCAGATCCGTATCATAGTGCTGCACCCGCACCACCCGGGTGATGATTCTGTCGTCAGCATGAAAGGAAAACATGACACCGGTGCGAATCACAAAAGCCTCCGGCTGAGATACACCTGGAAAGCTGCGGCAGATCCGGTTCATGGTCTCTTCCACCCGGTAGATCTCCGCCCCGCTCTCCAGCAAAATCAGACCAGCCCGCATGACCACGGAAGCCAGCCGGTTACTTTCCTGATGATCCAAATCCGCCTGCTCCCCGTTCACTTCTGATTTCCTGCAGTGCCTGCCAGCTCAGTTCCTCTGTTTCCGGTTCAGGGACCGGCAGCAGCACAGCCTGACACAGCGCCTTCTCGTAGGGATACAGAACAAACTGCTCTTTTTCTGCCTCCGGCATGGCGTCCAGTGCTTCCTGTTTCATGATCCGCAGAGGTTTTTCATTGAGATTTGTCACCGGACAGAGGTATTCTCCCCGGTATCCGGAATCAATGACCCCGGAACGCTGGGCAATTCCCTTCGTTCCGGTGGATCCCCGTTCTTTCAGAAAAATCACGTAGCCCGGATCAAAGGCACTGGCAATTCCCAGAGGCACTTTTTCCGTCTTCCCCGGTCCGATCTCCAGCCATTTTTCCTCGAAACAGGGATACAGATCATACCCGGCATCCTCCCGCCGTCTGGTGGGAATGCGGGCGTCTTCTTTCACTTTTGCCCAATACAGCTTCATATCTTGCTCCTTTCCGGTTTCCCCGCGAAAAAACAGCCGGCGAATCCCTGAAGGATCCTGCCGGCTGCAAATGCATGTTGTCCCTGCTCAGTCCCAGACAGGCTGGTTTTCTGTCTGATCCAGCGCCCGGGCATAGAGCGGAACGAGTTCGTCCAGGTGCTCATACATGAAATCAGCACCTGAAGGAGAAGGAACGTAGCACACTTCCACATCAGGCGGAAAGTTCCAGTTCTCCCGTTCAATTTCATGTTCTGCCATGCGGGATACGCAGATGAGCTTTTTGATTGTGGGATGTTCCTTTAGGAAACCGGCCATATCATTGTACACTTCATCCGTGGTGGTGTCCTGCTGCGACAGGTGTCTCCTGCAGGACTTCAGAACAGACCAGATTGCCACTTTGTTCGCTTTGCACAGAGCAACGCGTTCCTGTTCCGTATCTGCCGGCATCTGGTAAATGGCAGCCATGACTTTCCAGAAGTGGTTTCCTGTGTCCGCAAAATAGAATTTTTCCGCTTCCGAATCAAAGCTGGGCATGGTCATCAGGAACAGATACTCACTGTCATCGAACACCAGTGGGGGCAGCGATGTATAGGTTTGAAGGTCGGAGGTATTTCCGAATCCGGGCAGCTGCATTGTCATTTCTCCTTGTTCTGCTCTCCAGGCTCCGGCAGCATGCCGCAGCCCTGTATACAAAGAAGACGGCCGGAACAACCGGCCGTCACATTCAGCAGGATCTTACTGCAGAGCAGCAGCAGCCTTCTTCACGATGGCCAGCTTGTCAGCTTCAGCTGCAGACTTCGCTTCTTCGCCCATCTGAGCGTCGCGGTTCATGTAGTATTCCAGGAATCCGAGACGGTCGTGCAGGCGGTCCAGAGCATCCTGACCGTATTTCTTGTCAGCGTCATCATAGGTGGCTTCCAGAGCAGCGATCAGCTCTTTGCCATATGCAGTTTCACCAACAGCAGCTTCCAGCTTTGCAACCATTTCGGCTTTTGTCATTTTGTTTTCCATGATACTTTACCTCTGTTCTTATTTCTCTTTAATTCAAACAATGGCCCGGATCCGGCAGGATGCCGGGCCGTTCTGTCATGATTTCAGTTTGAGGAACGCTTACTGCAGAGCAGCAGCAGCCTTCTTCACGATAGCCAGCTTGTCAGCTTCAGCAGCGGATTTGGCTTCTTCGCCCATTTCGGCATCGCGCTTCATGTAATATTCCAGGAAGCCCAGACGATCGTGCAGACGATCCAGTGCATCCTGACCATACTTCTTGTCAGCATCGTCGAAGGTGGCTTCCAGAGCAGCGATCAGCTCTTTGCCATAAGCAGTATCACCAATAGCCGGTGTCAGTTTTGCGATCATTTCATCTTTTGTCA
>NZ_CAJUPA010000013.1:32437-58491 GCF_910588395.1 uncultured Faecalibaculum sp.
GGCCGTATTTCTTGTCTGCATCATCAAATGTGTCAGCCAGCAGCTCGATCAGAGCGTTGCCGTAAGCAGTATCACCAATAGCCGGTGTCAGTTTTGCGATCATTTCATCTTTTGTCATATTCTTTGCCTCTTCTTCTGATTTGTTTCTTACTTCAGAGCAGCCTGTGCCTTTTCCAGTACAGCTACCTTTTCTGCTTCAGCAGCAGCCTTGGCTTCTTCGCCCAGGGCAGCGTGTTTCTTTTCCCAGCCCTTCAGGAAGCCCAGACGGTCATCGATGCGGTCCAGTGCATCCTGGCCGTATTTCTTGTCTGCATCATCAAATGTGTCAGCCAGCAGCTCGATCAGAGCCTTGCCGTAAGCAGTATCACCAATAGCCGGTGTCAGTTTTGCAATCATTTCATCTTTTGTCATTGTATGTACCTCGTTTATATTCTCCATCATACGGATTTTGGGTCCGCAGTGTTATTCAATTGCCTTCAGAGCTTTGTCGATGATCGCGATCTTATCCTCTTCCGCGGTCTCACGGGCCTCTTTGCCAAATGTCTTGTCGATTTTGGCATAGGCTTTCAGGATAGCCAGACGTAAGTCGAGACGGTCTTTCATATCCCATCCATACTTCTGTTCACTGTCGCCGAATGTCTTTTCTGCTTCTGCAACCAGTTCCTTGCCGTAGGGGGTATCACCAACTGCAGCTGTCAGCTTGCTTACCAGTTCTTCTTTAGTCATAGAATCTTCGACCTCCTTAGTCGTCAGCAGGACCCTGGCTTATTCAGCCAGCACGCCTGCGACATCGTACGGCCTCGCTTCGTCAATGCGTACATGAACGAAGGAGCCGGGATCGATTTCCCGGGGACTTGTGAAAATCACCTGTCCATCCGCTTCGTCCGGAGCATCCGCTCTGGATCTCCCTCTGTAGCGTCCGGTCAGTGCTTCCCGTTCTTCCACGAGAACTTCGATCACTTGTCCGATCTTCTTTTGATTGCTTTCCAGCGAGATTTCTTCCTGGATCCGCATCAGCTGATCCAGCCGCCGCTGAGCCGTCTGATCATCCACTTCAGGGCTCATGGACCAGGCCGGTGTGTCTTCTTCTCTGGAGTAAGTGAAGGCACCGAACCGGTCCCAGCGGACCTCTTTGACAAAGCTGAGCAGTTCCTGAAATTCCTCTTCGGTTTCAGTGGGAAAGCCGACAATTGCTGTCGTCCGCAGGGTTGCCTCCGGAAACAACTCGCGGATTCTGCTCACCAGCGCCAGAACCTCTTCCTTCGAACCCCGGCGATTCATCAGCTTCAGAAGCCGGTTGTTCGCATGCTGCATGGGGATATCGAAGTAAGGAAGCACTTTGCTGCTCTGTTTCATGGCCTGAAGCACTTCTTCGGTGATTTCGTCAGGATACATATACAGGATGCGGATCCAGTGTATCCCTTCGACCTGATCGACCTCCCGAATGAGGTCGGCCAGCATCAGCCGTCCGTAATTGTCCAGGCCATATTTCGTGGTGTCCTGGGCAATCAGAGTTACTTCTTTGACACCATGTTCAGCCAGGGCTTCGACCTCTTCCCTGACCTCACTTAGAAGTTTACTCGTCTGATTTCCCCTTATCAAAGGAATTGCACAGTAAGCGCAGCGATTTGAGCATCCATCGCTTATCTTCACGTATGCGCTCCAGGGATTGCCGCTCAAAGCCCTTTCAGACTTTGCAAAGCTGCCATTTCCTGCGTCATTGAGCACTTCCTGCAGTTTTTCAGCCAGTTCGCCATAGTCCCGGATGGGAATCACGGCATCGATTTCCGGGATCTCCTGACGCAGCGTGTCTTCATACCGCTGTGCCAGGCAGCCGGTCACAATCAGTTTTGATGCATACTGGCTCATTTCGAAAATTGTATTGATCGATTCTTCCTTGGCCGGCTGGATAAAACCGCAGGTATTGATGACAATGGCTTCCGCCTGCCGGGGATCCGCCACGATTTCATGACCGTTTTCCCGCAGAACCCCCATGATCTGCTCACTATCCACCAGATTCTTGCAGCATCCCAGGGATACAAATCCTACCTTCATGCCTGTTTTCCTCCGTTTTCTGCCTGGCCGCTTTCTGCGGCCTTCTCCCGGTTTTCCGCCGGAACCGGCTGCTGGCTATAGGACCGGGGCCGGTAAATCATCCTGTTTTCCAGTGCAAACACCCGGGGACCAAAGTGTCCCGGCGCTGTGGTATCCATGGACTGTTTCATCATGAACATCCGGGCATCCAGATCATCCAGCAGACTGAGCATTTCGGCTTCCGGAATCATCGGCTCCACCGGAGAACCGAATTCCTGCTTTCCATGGTGGGACAGCACCATGTGCCGCAGCAGCATGCACTGTTCCCGCTCTTCTTCCCGGTCATGTCCGGTGCGCCGGGCTGCTTCTTCGATCCACCCGGACGTCATGGAAATATGCCCGATCAGATTGCCTTCGCTGGTGTATTCTGCCAGCATCGGTGCCGACAGTTCTTCCACTTTCCCCAGATCGTGGAGCAGAATTCCGGCCATGAGCAGGTCCCGGTCCAGATAGGGATACAGGGGCAGCAGCGCATCCGCGGCTTTCGCCATGGACAGCGTGTGCCAGGCAAGGCCGCCCACATAGTTGTGATGATTCCGGGTGGCAGCGGGCCAGGTCAGAAACGCCTGACGCCGGCTGTCGATCAGATCCCTGGTCACATCCAGATACAGACCCGGATTCATGGAATCCAGCACCTTCTGCAGCATGTCATCCAGTTCCTGCCGCGGGGCGGGAGCTTCCCGGACAAAGTCCAGAATATCCGCGCCCGGCACCACATTCAGATGCCGGATCCGCAGCTGCACCGCATTGCGGTGGAGAATGATGTCCCCGGAAGCCTCCACGACCTGACCGGTTGCATACTGCCTTGTCTGCTCCTCGGTGAGATTCCAGAACTTGGCATCCAGCTGGCCGCTTTTGTCTTCCAGCGTCAGGGACAGGTAGGGCGTGCCTTTTCCTGTCCTGCCGGTATCACACTTTGTAATCAGGGCCCGTACCCGGGCCCTGCCTTCCTGATTCAGTTCCTTGATCATTGTCCATCCTTCCCGACGATGCCTGGCATCGCCTCTGTTGATTGACCGTCTGCCGCCGGGGCAGCGGATTCTCTTTTTCTTTTTTCGGGCTTCATTCCTCTGTCCGGTTCAGATCCCGACTGTCTGTACCGGGCTCCTCCATCCCGGAGGCCCCTTTTTCCTTCTGATCCAGCTGATTCGGCTCCTGCAGGTTTTCCAGAGCGCCGGGCAGTTTTTCCAGCACCTGATCCAGGGTGAATCCCTGACGGAGGCAGTACTGAATGATTCTGTCCTTCCGCCGGTCGCCGTCCAGCGAGGCATACAGTCTGGCTGCATTCTCCAGTGCCTGATCCAGGGCCTGATGGTCATCCTGTTCCAGTTCCAGATCATCACCGGTCTGACGGGCAATCTCCGGGGAGAACCCGCGGCTGACCAGACGCCGGACAACCAGCTGACGCTTGTACCGGGCGGACTGGGCCTTCATTGTCTTCAGCATGCCCAGGGCTGCCTTGCGGGCACTGTCATATTCTGCATCGGGATCCATTTCCGAAAGGACGGTCTGCACCAGCTCGGGATCCAGTCCGTCTTTGGTCAGCCGCCGCCGGATGGTCTGCAGACTGCTGCCCATCCCCTGCCAGTAGGCCGCTTTGCTGCGGGCATACTCTCCGTCATTCAGGTATCCCCGGACTGTGAATTCTTCCACCACAGCCCCGGCTTTGGCGGTATCCAGACCGCGGCGCCGGACCAGCCAGTCCTTGAGCTGCCAGGATGTCATGTCCCGGGAAGCCAGTTTTTTCCGGGCTGCCATCCAGGCTTTATAGTAATTCTGAAACTGCAGGTAGTTTCTGACCACCCATTCATCCAGTTTCGCCTGCAGCCCGATTTTCAGATCGAAGAAATCATCCATGGGAATCAGCAGCTTCAGAGGCTCCTCATCTGCTTCCCGCTGCAGGGTGAGATACATGAACTCCCCCACAGCCCGCATCTTCTCCACGTCATAGGTCGCGGCATAGTCGGAAATCGCCTGCTCGTAAACCGATGCCACTTTGCTGCCGAAGATTTCCGTGGTGTACGGACGGGTTTTCTGTATGCAGGCTTCGGACATATCCGGATGTCCGTTTGTGAAAAAGGCATCCAGTTTCCGGGCCAGTTCCCCGGCGTCATCAAAATACCCGCCGGTGACTCCTTCCGTGACAAGTTCGGTGAGCACAGGATCCCGCCGGCCGAATACCGGCAGTCCCGCCGCCAGGGCTTCTATGTACGTCATGCCCTGGGTCTCGGATGTGGACGCGGAAGCAAAACAGTCCGCCAGTCCGTAATAATAGGGCACATCCACCGCATCCACCCGGCCGGTGAACAGGATGCGTCCGGTGGACTGCATCTCCCTGGTCATCTCATGATAATGTGCTTCATCCGGTCCCGAGCCTACCACCAGCAGCCGGAGGCTGCTGTCCTGCGCCTGTGCTGCGGCTTCAATGACCATCTCCAGCATTTTCTCCTTCGCCAGACGGCCCACAAACAGCACAATGTGATCCGAGGGTTTCAGCCCCAGGGAAGCCGCCAGCTGTTCTCTTCGCCCGGGGTCCAGTCTGCTCATGTCAAACCGGGACAGATCCAGCCCGGTGGGCACAACATATATCGGGGTGATCACACCATAGCTCAGAAGGGCTTCCTTGGTTTTCTGACTTGGGGCGATCACTGCCTGCCCGCCATTGCCGTAGGTACGGCTGATGCTGCGCAAAGCCGCTTTGGAGAGTTTCTCCACGCCGGAGAGCTCCATGGGGTTGAAGTAATGCGTATAGTTCTCCCACATGGTGTGATAGGTATACACCAGGGGGATGTGAAAATCCCTGGCAACCTGACGGCCGTAAATGGCCACGCCATACTCGGTCTGGACGTGCACTACATCCAGGTCCATTTCCCTGATATACCGGTCCGCCGTGAGCTGGAACGGGCTGGACATCTTGTAGCCATACAGCCGTTTCAGTTCAATGCCGGGAAGGCGCAGTACATCTCCTTCCCGGCAAATGGCCGATCCTGAATGATTGGCAATCACAAAAACTTTGTGTCCCAGGCGCTCCAGCGCCCCTTTGAGCGTTACGATGCTGGACACAACCCCGTTGATATCCGGCAGATACGTATCTGTAAAAATTCCGATCCTCATGAAGCAATGTCCTTTCCATCTTCCATTTTCCGCTCACCGGTTTCCATAGCCGGTTCCTGCCGGCTGTCTGCGCACCCGACGGGCCGCAGGTCATCAATGGACAATCCCACCGGTTCCCCGCCGGCGGGCGCTCCGGTCTCCGGATACTCCGGATCCGCCTGTTGCGCAGACTGCAAATCCGCTTCCATGGCCGGCTGCGGATTCAGTGACACCGGACTCTGCTGATCCCGGCGTTCGTATCTGGCCCGGGCAATCATGAACATCACCCCGCCCAGAACCAGAATAATGTGATAGGTGGAAACCCGCCACAGGATCATCACCGCAGAAGCCAGGCTCCCCAGCAAGGTGGAAAACACGATGTTGAACAGGACTTCTGTTCCTCCGGAGGCGCCGGGAATGGGAATGAAACTGTTGGCCATGTACACAAAGCTGGACAGGGCGATGACGTCAATGAGCTGGCTGAAATGCAGATCAATGTGCATGAAACGCGCAATGATAAAGGGTAGCATGTACAACATGGTCAGCCGCACAAAGTTGATGCCTGCACACTGCAGAATGACTGTTCTGTCCCTGGAAAGTTTCTTGATTTCCCGGGTGAAGGATGTCATCTGCACTGTCCAGCTTTCAATCATGTGCTGCGGATTCTTGATGAACCGGAAATGGGACAGCAGTCCGGCCAGCCGGTGAGCCAGTGAAATGTACACAGTGGGAAACAGGGCCATGGTGTACAGAAACAGAATCACCAGAATATTCACCACATAGCCTGCCAGAATGATGGTGAACCAGGCAGACTGATGGGCGTAATAGGAAAACTTCAGCAGGAAGAGAATGGTGACATACACCATCATGGTCGTCTGGTAGATGATGAAATCCGCCCACAGCAGACTGGCTCCGTCTGAATAGTCGATTCCCTGTTTCTTGAGGATGTATGCCTGCCCGAACTGACCGCCTGTGGAACTCGGTGTGATGCCCGAAAAGAAGGTACCGGTAAAGGCCACAACGATCCCGTCCCACCAGGTGTAGTTTTTCACATATTTCCGGGCGAGCACCTTATAGGCAAGCCCCCACACACAGGTGAAGAGAATCCCCCAGCTGAGGATCACCACCAGTCCCAGGGGACTGATTTTGCCAATGGCATCCATGACTTCCTGGTAATTGTCCTTCAGGGCAAACCACAGGGCCCCTGCGGTCAGAGCCGCAATGAGCAGAAAGTTCCAGATATAATTGCTTTTTTTCATGAACGGAAATGATCCTTGTACTTCCAGGCCTGTACATAGAAAGTCTTCCACATGCTCAGAACATGATCAGCGGAATAGTACTCGGAAATTTTCCGGCTTTCCTCCTGATACTGCGCATATACCTCCGGCGTGGAGGACAGCACGTGCAGAAGTTCGGTGAATTCCTCCACAGAATCCCCCCGCATATAGTGTCCCATGAGGATTTCTTTATACAGATCCAGATCCCTGATGACCATGGGTACATGCAGATTGGCTGCTTCCAGTATGGTCATGGGAAACAGTTCGTTATAGGACGGAACAAAGAGTACATTGGTCATATTGTAGAGTTCCGCCATCTTTTCCCGGGGCACAATCCCGGTGAAAATCACATTGGCAGGGGGATTGTCCATGATTTCCTTGAGTTCCTCATACCCGTCTGTGATTTTTCCAAAAGAAAAACCGCCGGCCCAGACAAACGTCAGATGGGGAAGCCGCTTTGCGGTCTCCACAAAATCCCGTACTCCCTTTCGGGTCTGAACCTGTCCGGCTCCCAGCACCACAAACGCATCCGGATCAATGCCATATTCCCGCCGGGCTGCATCACGTTTTTCCTTCCCCAGGGGATGGAATACTTCATGAGAGACATAATTGGGTATATAGCGGATTTTTCGTCTGGGAATTCCGTATTTTTCCAGTTCCGGAATAAAGCTGGGATTGACCACGATCAGATGATCTGCGGCATTGTAGAAACGGATGATATACTCCGCAACGATCTTGCGCAGGGGCCCTGGCACTTTCAGGCTCCCGTCCATCACCGTGTCCGGAAGGAAGTGGCAATATGCCACATTGACAGCCTTTTTGTTTCTCATGCGCAGAAAAAACAGAGGATCAATGGTGTGAAAATGCTGAATATCTGCTTCTCTGTCCGGTTTGTTGACTTCCACATCAAACAGGTCCCGGGCCTGGCTGACAAGAGCCACCTGCTCTTTATACGCACTTCCCACACCCTGTCCATCGACCTTGTCGGCGCTGGAATACATATTGATCCTGAGTTTTCTGTTCTCCATCTGGTGCCCCTCTTTCCTTTGGACATTATAGCATGGAACTGTTTTGCCCGGCTTTTTGCCCAATCTGTTAAGGAAATGGTCAGAAATGACAAAAGCCGGTATCAGGCTTTTCCCTGGTACCGGTCAATGTTTTTCAGCACATGCTTTCGGCCATTGTGTCTGGCAGTCAGCGCAAACACCAGCAGCAGCAGTGACAGAACGGCGACAATCAGCGCGATCCATTTCACCACATTCCGCACCCCTTCGGAGATATCCGGGAGAAAGGCATCCTTCATACCTGTGAATCCCCAGAAAACCAGAAGCAGTGATATAGCCAGCACAATTGACGCATTCCGGGCGACTTTCACCACCCGCTTGAGCATTTCATTTTCCTGCTGAATGGAGGCGCCCAGCGCTTCCCGTTCTTTTTTTGACAGTTTTGCCATGGCTGGTCCCTTTCTTCAAATAAACAACAGATACAAATAAAGAGATGAAGGAGATTCCTTCATCTCTTTGATGTACGGATTTATCCCAGGATTCCGCAAACGGATCCAACGAAAGCCACAACAGCCATGATCAGCAGAGTCTTGATCGGTGTCATGCCCTTCTTCGCCATCATCCACCAGCACAGGAGGACAAACAGCATCGTCAGGATCTTCGGGAAAGCGCCATCCAGGTTGGCCTGCAGCATTACAGGTTCGCCTTCGGAGTTGGTCGCAATCTGAATCGGAGTTGTGATGTTAACCCAGGAAGCAGCCATCGCACCAACGACAACCTGACCCAGGATAATAACAGATTCACGGAAAGCCGTAGCCTGTTCGCCTACCAGCAGTTCAACAGCGGATCCACCCAGGGAGTAGCCTTTGTCGAAGATGAACTTCTGGAACCAAATGGAAGTTGCGTTCCATACGATGATGTAGAACAGGGGGCCCAGAACGTTTCCGCCTTCGGCGAAACCAACTGCGATACCCAGCAGAATGGGGATGTAAGTACCAACGATCAGAGAGTCACCGATACCAGCCAGCGGGCCCATCAGACCAGCACGGATACCGTTGATCATTTCATCGTCGATGCCTTCTGCGCCATTTGCACGTGCTTCTTCCAGACCTGCGGTGATGCCGACTACGATACAGCCGATCTGCGGTTCTGTGTTGAAGAATGCATAGTAAGTTTCAAGCTTCTTGGACTGCTCTTCGTGAGTCGGATACAGTTCTTTCAGAATGGGGATCATGGCCCACATGTAACCGAATGTCTGCATGTGCTCGTGAGAGAAGCATGTCAGGTTGCCATACCACCATTTCCAGAATGCGCTGTTCAGAGTCTTCTTGCTAATTTTTTTCATAAATTAGATGTCCTCCTCTTCTTCAACGACCACTCCGGCTGCAGCAGCAGGTGCTTTCTTGGCCATGGTCAGCTGATAGTTGATCAGGGCGAATACGCCGCCGATTACGGTGGCAGCCAGCAGGGTCAGACCCATGGCAGCGGCCAGAACGAAACCGAACATGAAGTACAGCAGGTCAGATGTCTTGTTGACTACGGACTTCAGCAGGATGGACATACCAACTGCAGGAAGAACGGAGCCGACTGTCAGCAGAGCCTTTACGTACCAAACGGATGTATCCAGATACTGGAATACTTCCTCAACAGCGGTGGAACCGAAGTAGCACAGCAGTGTTACAGGCAGGAAGGACAGGCAGAAGTGGGAAATCAGAGGCATCAGTGCGTCCACCTTGCCGACGATTTCGAAGTTGCCCTTGTCCAGAGCAGCCCAGCCGATGTGCTGCCAGATCAGGTTCATCATCGCGGTGCCGTAGAACAGGGTGATACCGATGGTACCTGTCAGGGCAGAGATGGAGGAAGCCAGCTGGAATGCTTCATCGGAAGCGTAGTCGATGCCGGCAGCGCGGCAGCCAACATATGCCAGAGGAATACCAATGTAGGATACGGCACGAAGGTCGGATGCTACTGTTCCACCCGGGGTAACCAGGGCGATCCACATTACCTGCATCGGAATGCCAATCAGAATGCAGCCGGATACATCACCGAGGATGAGTCCGACAAACAGAGAGGCAACCAGGGGACGGTTCAGGGTATAGTTACCAACTGTTGTTCCCAGGCAGGCGATCGTGGAAGCGGCAGTACAAGACATCAAACCAATCAGGATAGCTTGAAATAAACTCATAAAACCTTTCTCCTTTTATTGCTTTCTGCAATAACTCTGTTGTTTATCTATATCCGGCTCAGTAACCGAATTTAGACCTGAATTTGGGCCATTCGCCGATCGAGGACTCTTTGACCAGAGCGAACTCGATGTCGTAGCCTTTTTTGCTGATGGCTTCCAGCGCATCGGCTTCTTCCTGTGTGATGGACTGGTTCTGACCCAGCTTCACGGCACCCGGACGGTCGTTGCAGGGACCGATGATCAGTTTCTTGATGCCCGGTTTGAAGTCCATGTCCACCAGAATCTCCTTCATGTCCACGGGGTTCTTGGTGATCAGGAAGTATTTCTTGTCGGAGTTCAGAACCTTGTCCTGCACTTCCTTGAAGTGTTCCTTGGTCCATACAAAGACTTTCTTGTCAGTGGAAGCCTTGAAAGACTGAGCCAGTACGGGAGTCGTGGCAGCCTTGTCGTTGACTGCGATGATTCCGTCACAGGGGTATTCCTTGGACCATCTTGTGATGATCTGACCGTGGATGATTCTGTCGTCCACCCGCATAAATGTAATCATGTTGTGTCCTCCTAATGATGTATTGAGCCGCGCTTGCGCGTCAGTTCCTAAAGATCGTCTTCGTCCTCGTCGGCAACAGCCACAAACTCTGTCAGACCGGCGCGGCCTTCGGAAAGCAGCGTGTCCTTGAGCAGGTTCAGGTCGTCGAAGTTGTCCTTCATGAGAACAGCCGTGATTGCCAGGGGCATGTTCATGCCGGCAATGACCAGCGTATTGGGCAGCATGCCTTTTTCATCCAGAACGGACAGGGCGTTTGTGAACGGGGATCCGCTCAGAATGTCTGCCAGCAGAATGATCTGATCGTCTTCCTTGATGTCTTTTACAAGTTCGCGGAAGTTTTCGGCAAACTCATCGGCGGACATATCAGCCTTCAGCGAAGTGTCCAGAACATCCGGACGGTCGCCTGTCATCATGTTGACGGCACTGTGCAGTCCGGGTGCAAATTCGCCGTGACTGACCATCACTACATACTTCATTTGACTTCCTCCATTTGGTAGCGCATTCAAACCGCGCTCGTTACTCACATTCTAGCAAAGACTCTGGAGAGTGTAAAACAGAACATGACAATTATCACATGAAAACCCATATTTTACCTCGGTACATTACATCAACTTTGCAGTAGAAAGCGCTTTCAGGTCCTTTTTGCTTCCTTTACAGTAATTTTGGGATTTTGTTCCCAATATTTTCCGCAGCTGTTGTCCGGTCAAACCGGTTGACGGAAATCCGCCGGAACTGACTGCGAAAACAGCGGGAAACCACATCGCAAAAAGCCCGGAGGCCACAGTCTGCGGCGGCTCCGGGCTGGTGCACAATCATTCTTTTTTTCAGGATCCAGGCTGTCCGGACCGACCGTCTCAGTGCCAGTCCTGACTGGAAATCACCACATGGCCCGGATTCTCCGGGTCAACAACAATCAGCGGATCTCCGTTCTGATCCACCGCTGCCACTGCCTCGCCATCGGCGGTTTCCTGAATGACGACCATGGATCCGTTTCTGGTGGTGAAGGTTCCGGAAAGTGCATCCCCGTCGAAGGGGTAGACCTCCATCGTGGCTGCCCCCTCCAGGATGTTGTCCCTGAAGGTGCCGCTATAGCGGATATCGGCAAGAGTCTGCTGATCAATGGCATACGTCAGATTCCAGGCAGTCCCCTCGCCATTGAGCCTGCCATCCCTGAATGTGCCGGTATTGCAGTGAACCCGGCAGGTATTTCCATCCTCCGGAAAGGTGTAATCCAGATAGATTCCGAGGCCATCCATGGCTCCGCTTTTGCTGAGTGTGCCTCTCCAGAGGGCATTGACAGCCGGGTCCCAGACAATGACAGCTTTTCCGGCGGCTTTGTCCACCGGGACGATGGACAGGCTGCCGTCTTTGCCCGGCACAGCCGCAACGGTCTGATCCGGCAGCCCCTGTTTTCCTTTCTCGCAGGACTGCACCAGGGCATAGAGCGCAGAGGCATACTGCGGATCATTGTCCTGCATGCAGCTGACTGCCCGTTCCAGATCCCTGTTCACTTCTTCCAGGATTCCGGCTGCCATCCGGTCTTTCACAGTAGCGTCACCACCGGCTTGTGCTTCACTGTGTGCATGACTTTCTGCTTCTGCAGCCGGATGGTTCTGACCGCCGGAGCCATTCATCGAAGCGCAGCCAGTCAGGCACAGAACAGCGGCGCCCAGAAACGCCAGCGCAGATTCTTTCATTATTTTCATCGGTTTCATGACTGGAATTTTATAGAAACGTCCATGAATGTTACAGCCGTTTGCCTCTGTATATCATCCCGGTCACCGTGTTCCGCCGCATACCGAACTCAGTCTGCCGGTCCAGGCTCCGCCTGCTTCTGCAGATTCACGAAAGGCATCAGCACAGCCGGCAGACCGGATGCAAAAAGCGGCGGAACATCGGGTGCCGCCGCATGACCTCCGGACTCTTTGCCAAATCCGGCTGATCAGAACAGATACTTGCTTGCTGCCCACAGCAGCAGCATCGCCGCAATGGGAATGATGAAAAACATCGAGTAGCCCCGGACGAATTTCATCTCCAGTGCCTTGAACCCGATTTCATCGTAATAATACTTCTCCTCCGGTGTCTGCACCACAATGCCTTCTTCAATCAGATTGCCAATAGTGTAGGACAGCGTATTGGTCTGCAGAGGCAGATCCTTGAACACCTTGAGGGGCACCGCTGTTTCCGGAGATGTGGCATCCCGTTTTTTCAGCGCTTCAATCACCAGACTCGCCGCGGTCCCGCCGGGGCTTTTCTTACGTTTCTTCGACATAATCCAGTTTCCTTTCAATCACCTGGGCTACACTTTCTGTGACATAGCGTGCATGGGCTTTCACCGGATCCACGGCTGTATCCATGCACCAGGCATCTTCCAGCATATCAAACACCGGCACATCATTGGGACCATCTCCCGCAAAACACACCGGGATCTCCGGCATCTGCGACAGCAGCGCTCTCAGAGCCAGGGACTTGTCCGACTCACAGGCTTCCACATAATCATGGGAAGTCTGATGCCACTGCATTTCCGGAGCCAGAGCCCGGGCCTGTTCCAGCACACCCGCTGTATTCCGCTCATCCCACACATACAGAGAAAGGCCCGGCACGGACGGGCTTTCAGCCAGCAGATCCTCCAGATCCTGCTCTGAAAAATACGTCAGATGTGCCTGCACCTCCATCATCCGTTCCATCGCAGCCACAGGCATCCGCCGCCGGCAGAACCGGTGTGCACCATCCGGCATGGTCACAAAGGGGACGCACAGGCCGGGCCACAGACCCGCATCCTGCAGTATGTCCAGCGCAGCTTTCACCTGGCTGCTCTTCAGCCACTGCCGGTATACGCACTCGCCTCCCAGCATCACCTGGGCGCCGTTGTCCGTGATCAGCACATCCGGTGTAACCCCCAGTCTGCCGCAGAGCTGGTGGCAGAAGGCTTCACCCCGGCCGGTCACCAGACCAAACTGATTACCGGCCTGTTTCCAGCGCTGCAGCGCCGCTGCATCTTCGGGACAGATCCGGTCATTGATCAGAAGCGTTCCGTCCACATCGCAAAGCAGCAGAGTCCTCAGCGGCTTCTGCGGTTCTTTCGCTTTTCCTTTTTCTTTTCTTTCCATGACAGCCATTCCTCCCGGACCGCCATTCCCACACGGTTGGTCATTTCCAGCTCCTGACCATTGGCCAGATGCAGTTTCACATTCTTGAAAATGCCCCGTTTCTGATCCATGCCCAGGATTGCCCGGAACCGGAAAATCTCTCCGGCATAGAAGAAACCGTCACTGCTCAGAATCAGCCGCCGGTGCAGCCAGACATCCAGCGACAGTCCCAGAAACACCAGCCCCAGAGCCACATAGGTCAGCTGGTAAATCCAGACCTGCTGGCCCTCCGGTGTGATCAGCTGACCAAAGAACACCAGGACAAAGCACAGAACAGCCATACCCACCAGCATCCAGGCCTGCCACAGGCTGTAGCTTTCCCGTTTTGCGTCCGGATGCACCGTGAGATACTCCGCGGTGCCGGACTTGTCTTTTTTGTACAGACGCAGGCTGGAATACAGCATATATGCGCAGTACAGAATCACGATGATCATGATGATCACCTGAAGAACTGCATTGGACATTTTGAAACCCCTCTCTTTTCGATAACAGGTATTATACAACATCGCCATCCTCCGGTGCTACAATTCCTGTATGCACGAAACAGAAACCACAGAACGGTCCCAGCAGACCGCCAGCCAGCAGGAAGCCGCCTTTACGGAGCTTCGACACCGTCTGAACTCCTCCAGCAAGTACCTGCAGTCCAACGACATGCGCGTCACGGAACTGCGCCGGGGCTATGCCCGGGTGGAGATGATCATCGATGAACACATTCTGAACATCCACGGGTTTGTTCACGGCGGGGCGCTGTTTTCCCTGGCAGACACCGCTGCCGGCAGCGCCAGCTTCACCACCGGCAGAGACTCCGTGACACTGTCCGCCTCCATCAACTATCTTTCTCCCGGACGGGGCGGCAAGCTGATTGCCATCGGCTCCGAGGTCAAAGCCGGGCGCACCACCGGCGTCTATGAAGTGTTCATCTGCAACGACCGGGAAGACCTGCTGTGCCGCGCCACCATCACCGTCTTCTTTCTGGACGGCGACTCATACCTTCAGGAAAACAGACACAGAAGCCACTGACAGACTTCCCTCCCCGCTGTCCTGCCGTACAGCCGCGTCCGGTCCGCTTTCCGGCGGCTTTCAGCGGGCACCTCGCAGGTTCATCCCGGCTCCAGCGGCTACAATGAAGCTGACAGTGCGGCCGGACAGCCGCCGGAAAGGGGCAGTCACATGAACGAATTCATCAGCAGCATCCGCAAGGACTGGGACAAGGCGAAAGCCGGGTTTGACAGCTTCATGGCCAAAGCCGATGGCCAGGACGAATATCAGAGCATCAAAGCCGCGCAGGCAAAAGCCCGGCAGGAGCTGGCACAGAAGATCCTCTCCGAAAAACCGGACCAGACCACGCTGGAAAGCTGGCTTCAGAACTTCGAAGAACTGTGCTATCAGGACGGATTCTCCCAGGGATACCTGGAAGGCGGACTTACCGGTTCGGAGACCATGGAATAAACACCCATATGCAGAAAACGCCTGGGGAACAGAGAACCTGCTCTGTACTCCCCAGGCGTTTTTTGTCCCGGCATTCCGACCCGTGCATCAGGGCTGAACCGCATTTTCCTCCTGTACCGGATGCAGATATTCATACTCCGCATCCCGCAGACACACCCATTCACCCGGCCGGATGCGCCCCCAGACAGAGCCGTCCTCCGCCCGTTCCAGCAACTCGATCCGGGCCTCCTGACCCGTCCACAGAGACCCCGTCACCCGGGCCCCCTTGTGACAGGACGTGCGCAGATTCATATCGTATGCCGCCTGATACACCCCGGGTTTGAGGCCCTCCAGGTCGTCTTTTTCCTCCTGTACAGCCGCCATCTCCTGCCGGCCCTGACACGCCGGGTCCTGGGCATGACTTTGCAGAAAGGCGAATTTCTCATGCAGGGAAGGATTCATCAGGACATGGTCATCCTCCGTCCACTGCGCCGCCTCCGGAGAAATGCCCGCCGCCAGGATCACACTGTCAGGATCATCCTCCAGCCGCCATCCGCTGAACACCAGCTGATCCACCTGCATTCTCTCCGGCTCGCCCGCCAGCGCAAACAGCAGATTCCCTGCCCGACATACCTCCGTCCGGTTCTGGGCTGTATCCACCACAAACTCCGCATCCGTAAAACAGCCGCCGTCCATCATGGCCAGGATCTCCCGGCCATCCCCCAGCCCCAGCGTGTGCAGATTCACCCCGCGGTCCGTGCCTTTCCATTCCGACACCGCGCCGTTCTGAAATACATAAATGGTCTCCGGCACCGCGCCCGCCGCCAGACCACCGTCTCTGTCAGTCTTCACCCTGAGAAACACCGCCGGTTCACGCCCGGTCAGTGCCTGCGCCAGATTCCGCCGGCCGGCTGTCCCCTGCTGATCTTCCTGCTGACCAAACAGAAAATATCCCCCGGCCACTGCCAGCGCCAGACACAGAAACACCGCGGCTGCCCGCAGTCTGGTCCTGGCATTTACAGCTGGCTGTTTCCGGTTGTCATTGTGCGGCATGGTGGTCCTCCTGACTGTTCTGTGTTCTGATTTTAATATATCAGGCCCGCCGCATGCCGGGTGATGCTTTGTTTCCATGAACCGCCCCGCGCTGCCGATGGATGCCGGGGGTTCCAGAGCAGAGTCATGCTTCCGGCAGGGAACCGGGGTGGATTTACGGCGGGGATGCACAATAGGATGGAAAATGGCAAAATAGTGGTTAAGAGAAGAGAGGAACAGACTATGAGGAAACAAGCACTGCTCCTGGCTTTGCTGGGAGGCATTCTGGCTGGCTGCGGTTCCGGAGCTGCAGAGGATACAGAACCGAATGATGGAAACGGGAACACGGTGGAAATTCAGGAAGACAGGCAGAATACGGAAGACATGGACGGAAAGGACACAGACAAACGGCAGAACGGGGCAGCCGCAGCAGGGTCTGTGGAAGTCACGCCGGGAGAAAACGGCGGGCCGTCCACCATTGCGGGAATTCCCATTGTGAACAAGAAATACGGTGTTTCTCCGGACTATGCACCGGGAGAAGATCCCACAGCTGCGGCGGCTGCCCGCCAGCTGATTGCAGCCATGCAAGCAGAGGGACTGGATGTCTCGGATTCCTGGAGCGGGTTCCGTTCCTATGAGTATCAGAGCGAGCTGTACAACGGCTATGTGGCATCCAGCGGTCAGGAAGCAGCGGATACCTTTTCCGCCCGCCCGGGTTTTTCCGAGCACCAGACAGGGCTGGCATTCGATCTGAAGCACAGCAGCGGGGCTTTGCTTGAGAATCCCGCAGAGGCTCAGTGGCTTCTGGATCACGCCCAGGAATACGGGTTCATTGTCCGCTATCAGGAAGGCTGGGAACCCGTCACGGGTTACATGGCGGAACCCTGGCACATCCGCTACATCGGAGAGCTGGCGCCGGAGATTCAGGCAAGAAACATCCCTCTGGAAACGTATCTGGGCGCCGAAGGCGGCGGGTATGCCGGAGAATGAGCAAAGGTGACTCTGAAACAGTGACAGAACAAAGGACTGCATGCAGGTGACTGGCCTGGATGCAGTCCTTTTTCAGGTTCGGGCCCCATCGGGAGCCTGATTTCTGCAGGTGGTTTGATTCGGGCCGCTGTCTGCCCTGTCCTGCTGCCGGCACGGCAGCCATCGGCATCCGGATTGCTTTACTCCGGGGTGTATTCGATCAGGTCTCCGGGCTGGCAGTGCAGTTCGCGGCAGAGGGCTTCCAGGGTGGAAAAGCGCAGAGCGTTGACTTTGTTGTTTTTGATCCGGGAAAGATTGGCCGGTGTAATGCCGACTTTGTCTGCGAGGTCATTGAGTGAAATATGCCGTTCCACCATGAGCCGGTCCAGATGCATGCGGATCATACCAGGCCTTCCACGTCAGACTGCAGCTGCTGGCCGTATCCGAAGATCCGGGAGAGATACCAGATCACCAGGCCGGTCATAATGCCGGAGACGTCCACGTAGGGTTCAACGTTGCCGCAGGCGAGATGCATGAGGCAGCTGAAGATGAGTTCGGTGAGGGGGATGGCGATGAAGAAGATGCCGATTTCCCGGACCATGCGGGTGATATCCGGTGTAAAGGGGGTGTTTCCTTCTCCGAATGTGTCGCTGCCTTTGAGGGTCTTGAGGATGAGCCACAGGTTGCGGAAGATCATGGCGGTCAGAGACATGGTGACTGCACCGCAGGCTATGATCCAGCGGACGATGTCCAGTGTGATGGTCTGGCCACTGATGACGGTGGTGCCAAAGCCGTTGATGACGAAGTCCTGTCCGGCTATGGCGCCGGAAGCGAGAAATGCTTCGATGTTGCCGGGGACAGCAAAGGTGGCAATCAGGCCGATGAGCGCGATGGCGGTGAAAATCCAGGCAACGATCTGGAAGATGCAGGCGAGAACCTGTAGGAATCTGGGGAGCTGTTTCATAGAGTGTTTCTCCTTTTCTCTTTCTTCTGACACCTTTGTTATACACCTGCGGTTTGCGTTTGTCGATAGATTTTTATCGTTTTTCGATATTCTTATATCGTATATCGTCAACTACATATCGTTTTACATCTGTCGTCATGAAAGCTGACCCCTGCGGGCGGCCGGGGCTGGCGGCGGATGGCTGGGGAAGGTTCTTTGTGATGCCGGGCGGGACAGGAACCGGGTTTCATGATAGGGTGACAGTAATGGAAAACCGGCTGTCGGGCAGGCGGCGGAACTCCTGCGGGTATCCGCCAGGAGACAGCATTCCCGGCGGAGAAAGGGGAAGAACTATGATTCGGATCGTATTCATGGATATAGACGGAACGCTGATTCCCTATGGGGAGCAGGAGATATCCCGGCATGCACTGAAGGCCGTGCGGCTGCTGCAGGACCAGGGGATTCTGGTGTTCGGTGTCACGGGGCGCTGTGCGAACCAGGTGCCGGATATCGGATTTGACGGGGTGATCAGTTATGATGGCGCCTGTGTGCAGGACAAGGGAAAGATCATTCTGGAAAAGGACTTCTTCGAGGACCAGGAGCTGGACTGGATCATGCAGGATGCGAAAGACCAGGGCCGCCGGGTGGTGCTGGCGGGAGAGGGCGAGGATCCGGTGCAGGATCCTTTGCAGGAGGCAGCCCAGGGCAGGGTGCGGCTGAAGCGCCCCTGGCTGCTGCCGGATGAAACAGTGAAGGAACAGGTGCTGGATGCCCTGGAGCACCGGACGTTTGACAAGGGGATTGTCGTGGCGCGGATCATGAATATCCTGAAGATTCCTGCGGGGAGTGTCATGGCAATCGGCGATGGTTTCAACGACATGGGAATGCTGGCGGCTGCGGGGATTTCCGCGGCGATGAAGGAAGCTCCGGTGCAGGTGCAGGCCTGTGCGAATTTTACGGCGGACGGGGTGCTGGATGCGCTGGAGCATGCAGGACTGATTGCCATGAGCAACGGTACGCTGCTGTGAGTTCTCCGGCTGCTGCCTGCAGGCAAAGCGCGTGAAAACGTACTGCTCAAACGGGCAGGATCTGTTTCTCCCCGCACCTTTTCCCTGCACAGCCTGTCGGCTGAATTCCATCCCGCGGATGGTGAACATGCCCGCCGCGGAAGCTGCGGCTTTGTGGAAACAGTACCCGGAGCTGCCTGTGGGATGCATCTGTGTATCACAGCCGGTTCACCACTGACAAAGCCTGCATCTCTGATGATTCCGGATGGAACCTTTGACAAATCCGTCTGGGCTTTGCAGAAGCCCTGCGACCTGCAGGAACTGGAAACCGAGCTGCGGGCGCAGATTCAGCGGTTCCGGGAGCTCACCGGACAGCTGCCGGAACACCTGGATTCGCATCATGGTATTGAACGGATTCCCGGCGGAGCGGCCATTCTGGTAAAACTGGCATGGGAATACGATCGGCCATTGCGGCAGTTCATTGCCTTTCCCATGGAGGAAGGGGATACACCTTTTGAAGTCCCGGCTCTTGTACTTGTCAGTTCCCAGAACGATGATCCGCTGACACCAGAGGATATTCTGGAGCGGGTCCGAGAGTTCGGCGCCGCAGATACGGTGGAACTGGCTCTGCATCCTGGCAGGGCTGACGAAGATCTCGCCAGGCTGTCCGGGCTCACCACAGGCAGAAATCAGGATGCAGCCAATCTGATGTCGGAGACCTTTGGCCGGTTTCTGGACAGAGAGGATGTCCAGCTGATTTCCTGGCAGGATCTGGCACGATCCCGCTGCTGAGAAGCGAGGACAGTCGCGGCATCCGTGGAAAAGAGATACAAGGCTGTCAGGAAGCTGCAGAATCCTGTATGCCTTGCAAAAAATGCTTCAGACTCAAATCGATGTCTGAAGCATTTTGTTCTGACTGATTATGCTGCGCGGCTGGTATCGGTCTGCGGCAGTGGTCAGATTCCAAATTCCGCAAACAGGCGGTCCATAGCCTTCATATTGCCCACGGCATCCAGAAATTCCTGTTGTCGGCCTGCTTTGATCATTGCTTCTTTCAACCGTCCCATCCTGTATGTGAGTTTATCTTCGCCTAACAGGATTCCACTCTTCTGGCCGTTTTCATATACACCCCGTCCCAGATTGCACATATCCAGCACCTCCTCTTCCACATCCTCAATCACCGGTACATCATATCTCTCCAGGATCTCCAGTTTCTCTTCCACTTTCATTGTAGTCGAAAATAAACTCCGCAGTAAATTCCATATGGGCTTTTCACCTTCCTGGTATCCGGATCTCTCGTTGAATCCCAGGATCATCAGCCTCAGCTTGTCCGCTTCTCCCCATTCTCCGGGAGTCCCGTCTGTCCTTTCCGTCAGTTTCCAGGTCGAGACTGTATTCTTCTTTTGTCCCGCCACGATCCAGATACTGTACACAGGCATCATGTCACTGTAATTCCCCTTCAGATACTCCACATTTACTCCACATTCAGCTGACTGGTGATCCCCTGGGCTCCATAGGCTGTGGCTCTGTCCAGCAGCACATACTTCTCCGGCTTTTCTTTCTGAATCTCGATGTTGATCAGAAACCGTCTGGCTCCCTCCGGAAGCCGGATCCGGAACAGAATGTCGAAGCGGATCTGCCGGCTCCGCTTTTTCTTCTTTCCGTTGTCGTGTTCATCCGGCACATCCTTGTATTCCGTGTTCAGTCCCCGGACCCGCAGATCCGGATGCAGTCTGGTGGTGGAAATCCGGATCGGTCATCTCCACGATCTGCGCCGTGGTGTATCTGGCCACCTCCGGCAGACTCTCCCGAAGAAACGCTGCCAGGATCCAGCGGTATCCCAGCAGACGCTTGGCGTGGTCGTCATAGAGCGCCTGACTTTCGCTGTCTGAGAGATCCAGGGCAATGTCCGTTGTTCGTTTTGTCATCCAAGCTCCTTTCCGGCTGTTCCAACAGCATAACGGAAAGGCTTTTTATTTCAATATATTTTATTATACTACATATTTGTGAATTTACATCTGCTTCACTTCTTCCAGCTGTCAAAACGAAAAGCCGGGTCCGGCCGGCTCCAGTTCAGGAACCAGTCAGACCCGGCTTGTTCAGTCTGTCAGTCTTCGCCTTTGAAGGCATTCTTGATTTTCTCGAAGGGACTCGCAAAATCGCCTTTGCGGATCTGTTCATACAGCTCCCGTTCCTTCTTCGACACACGACGCGGAATCTGGACATTCACATCCACATAGTGATCCCCCTGTCCCGTCCGGCTGGTCACGCCTTTGCCCTTGAGACGGAACCGCTGCCCTGGCTGCGTGCCTTCCGGCACTTTCAGATCCACCGGCCCGTTGACCGTGTCCACGGACAGCGTGGTCCCCAGAATGGCATCCAGGGCCGAAAGATCGCTCTGCGTGAAAATATCGTTGCCCACGCGCTTGAACCGCGCATCCGGGCGCACCATGATCTCAATATACAGATCGCCGTTGGGACCGCCGTTTTCTCCCGGACCGCCTTTGCCGGGGATCCGGATCTGCTGACCCGACTGGATTCCCCGGGGAATCTTGATATCCAGTTTCACTTTTTTCCGGACATGACCATTGCCGCCGCACTCATGACAGCGTTCTTTGATGATCTTGCCGGCACCACCACAGCGGTCACAGACACTCTGCTGCTGCATCGCGCCGAAGAACGTGTTCACAGTCTGCACCACGCGGCCGGTGCCATTGCACTTGGGACACGTCTGGATATCCGCTTCGGATTCCGCCCCGGTACCATGACAGTGATCGCAGGGCTCCTCCACATCCAGCGTCACGGTTTCTGTCTTGCCATGAACCGAATCCATGAAGTCGATCGCCATCTGCCGGTAGTGGTCTTCTCCCTGCATCGGCTGGTTCGCCCGGCGCCGGCTCTGACCGCCTCCGAACATGCTGCCGAAGAAGTCCTCGAAGCCATAGCCGCCGGTGGCCTGACGGAACAGGTCATTGTAGTCAAATCCCTGGCCGCCCCCGGCAAAACCGCCATCCACGCCCGCAAAACCGAACCGGTCATAATTCGCCCGCTTCTGTTCATCACCCAGCACTTCGTAGGCTTCGTTGATTTCCTTGAACTTGTCCTCTGCATCCGGTTCCTTGTTTACATCCGGATGATATTTCATGGCCAGTTTCCGGTAGGCTTTCTTGATTTCATCCTCGGTCGCCGTCCGGGAAACCCCCAGCACCTCGTAATAATCCCGTTTTTCTTCTGCCATATACTCCCTCTGCTTACCGCCCCCTGCGGGGCAATCCCTTTCCTTTACCGTTATTGTTTCTGCTTCGGACCGGACATGCAATCCGCTCCTGTCAAAATTCTGCCGCAATTCTCCTGTTCGGCATCCGGAACCTGCGCTGCCGCATCGTCCCGGGTCCCGAATAGGAGAATGGAAGAAGCAAAGCTCCTTCCATTCCCTGTTTCGGCTTTGTCAGCCGGATCAATCACCAGTCAGATATACTCCGATCAGTGTTTATTTCTTTTCAGTGAACTCGGCGTCAACCACATCGTCGTCATCCTTCTTGTCGGATGCCGGCTGTTCCTGAGCAGCGCCCTGGGCATTCTGATACATGGAAGCGCTCATTGCCTGAGCCGCTTTTTCCAGAGCGTCCAGCTTGGACTGTACAGCAGCCATGTCGTTCTCGTCAAGAGACTTCTGCAGGTCGGCACGGAGGTCTTCCACCTGCTTCTTCTCGGCTTCGCCGATCTTGTCCTTGTTGTCTTCCAGCGTTGCATCAATCTGGGCAATGAAGCTTTCTGCCTTGTTGCGCAGTTCCACTTCTTCCTTGCGCTTGTCATCGGCAGCCTTGTTTTCCTCGGCTTCCTTGACCATGCGGTTGATCTCGTCTTCGGACAGACCATTGGAGTTCTGGATCACGATGGACTGCTCCTTGCCGGAAGCCTTGTCCTTCGCAGATACGTTTACGATACCGTTGGAGTCAATATCGAAAGTAACCTCGATCTGAGGCTGACCGCGACGGGCCGGTGCAATGCCGGTCAGCTGGAAGTTGCCCAGTTCCTTGTTGTCGGCAGCCATCGGACGTTCACCCTGCAGAACACGGATGTCAACAGCCGGCTGGTTGTCCGCAGCGGTGGAGAAAATCTGTGTCTTCTTCGTCGGGATTGTTGTGTTGCGCTCGATCAGCGGTGTCATGACACCACCCATGGTTTCGATACCCAGCGTCAGCGGGGTAACATCCAGCAGCAGAACGTCCTTGACATCACCAGCCAGGATACCGCCCTGGATCGCAGCACCGATGGCAACCGCTTCATCCGGGTTGACAGACTTGTTGGGTTCCTTGCCGGTGGCTTTCTTTACAGCTTCCTGTACAGCCGGGATACGGGTGGAACCGCCGACCAGCAGAACCTGGTCGATATCGGATACAGACAGGTTGGCATCCTGCAGCGCCTTTTCAATCGGCACGATGGTGCGCTCAACCAGAGACTTTGTCATTTCATTGAACTTCGCCCGGGTCAGGGTTGTATCGAAGTGCAGCGGACCGGCAGGACCGGCGGAGATAAACGGCAGGGAGATCTGTGTCTGCATCGTTGCGGACAGATCCTTCTTGGCCTTCTCTGCGGCTTCCTTGATACGCTGCATGGCGATCTTGTCGGTGCGCAGATCAATGTTGTTGTCTTTCTTGAACTGATCAACAATCCAGTCTACCACGATGTTATCGAAGTCATCGCCGCCCAGACGGGTATCACCGTTGGTGGACAGAACCTCGAAGGTGCCGTCTGCCAGTTCCAGAATGGAGACATCGAAGGTACCGCCGCCCAGGTCATAAACCAGGACTTTCTGTTCCTTGTCTGTCTTGTCAATACCGTAAGCCAGAGCAGCGGCTGTCGGCTCGTTGATGATACGCTTGACTTCCATGCCTGCGATTGTGCCGGCATCCTTGGTGGCCTGACGCTGTGCATCGTTGAAGTAAGCCGGAACAGTGATGACTGCTTCAGTGACTTTCTCGCCCAGGTATTCCTCTGCATACGCCTTCAGGTACTGCAGGATCATCGCGGAGATTTCCTGCGGCGTGTACTGCTTGCCGTTGATGTCGACTTTTTCACCGGTGCCCATCTTCCGCTTGATGGATGCGATTGTGTTGGGGTTTACAACAATCTGACGCTTGGCGGCATCACCGATGATCCGCTCCTCGTCCTTGAATGCCACAACAGAGGGAGTTGTCCGGTTGCCTTCCGGGTTGGGGATGACTTTGGGTTCCTTGCCCTCCATGACAGCGACACAGCTGTTCGTTGTGCCTAAATCGATACCGATAATCTTGCTCATTTGTGAATACCTCCTCAGCTTACGCGCTGACTTTCACCATAGCCGGACGAAGCATCCGGTCTTTTAACATATATCCTTTTTGAAGCACCTGGGTCACCGTACCCGGTTCGACACCGTCTGCCGGTTCCTGCATCACGGCCTGCATCGTCGCAGCATCGAAGGGCTTTCCCTCAGCGTCGATCTCCGTGACACCTTCCTTGTCCAGAACTTCCTCCAGCTTCGTGCGGATCATTTCAAATCCCTTCACGAAGTTTTTTGTCTCCTCGGACTCCGGGGCGTTGGCAAGGGCCAGATTCATGGAATCCAGCACCGGCAGCAGCTCAAGTGCCGCCTGCTGGAACCGGTATTTCCGGTCTGCCTCCGCCTGTTTGGCCAGGCGCTTTCTTGTGTTGTCTGCATCCGCATAGGCGCGGGCTACATCCGTTTTGGCTTCTTTCAGATCATCCTCCAGCCTGGAGATGATGGACTGAAGTTCGGCAGCCGGATCTGCTTCCGGCGCAGGTGCTTCCTGTTCGGCAGTCACGTTTTCCTCAGCCGCCGCTTCGGTTTCCTCCGGCTTTGCCTTCACCGGCTCGTGTTCCTGCTGCGGCTTTCTGTGTTTGCTCATCCTGCCTACCTCCTTTTTTGTCTGTGCCGAATATCTCCTCGATGACATCGCTCATGGCGTCTGTCACCGCGATGATTCTGGCATAAGGCATGCGATTGGGACCCACCACCATCAGGCGTCCTTCCTCCTGATCGCAGGTGCGGAACTTCGACGTGACAATGGAACAGTCGCCAATCTGAATCAGTTCATTGCGGGTGCCGATGGGAACCGCGACATTCGTCGCCTGGTGCGCCCAGGCATTGAACAAATCGCTGTCTTCCAGAATCTTCATCAGCTTGCGGACCCTGTTCACATCCGAGAACTCCGGCTGTGCCAGCATGTTGCTGCGGCCGGACACCGCCATTTTCTCTGCTGCGAAATTCATGAACGCCGCCGCGAAGGCTTCATACAGCACCTCGCTTCGGGCCAGTTTCGCCGCCATCAGCGGTTTCAGTTCTTCCAGATGCCCGCCGATGCAGTCCAGCCGGATTCCTTTCAGATGGCTGTTCAGCAGATCCGTGCAGGTTGTCAGATCCTTCAGACTCACGTCCTCATCAAACCGGAACAGCTTGTTCTCGGTATGACCGGTATCCGTGACAAACAGCGCCACAGCCGAGCTGCCGCTCAGGGGCACCATCGTCACGTGCTGCAGTCGCTGCGCCGAAGCATCCGGGCCCAGAACAATGCTGGTCAGGCTGGTCATCTCCGACAGCACATCGCTGGCGATCCGGACGATTTCCTCCAGGGAATACTGCCGTTCCATGAAGATATCCCGGAGAGTTCCCCGCACTGCAGAAGGCAGCGAGGTTTCCATCAGATTCTCCACATAATAGCGGTATCCCTGCTGACTGGGGATCCGGCCGCTGGAAATGTGTGTCTTTTCCAGCAGACCCGCGTGCTCCAGCACAGCCATTTCGTTCCGGATCGTGGCGCTGGACAGCGGACGGTCCAGAAGTTCCATCAGCGCCTTCGAACCCACCGGCTCGGCAGTACAGGTGAAACGCTCCACAATGGTCCTGAAAATGAGTTTCTGCCGCTGGGTCAGTTCCATAACACCGCCCCTTTCTAGCACTCGAAGCTCATGTCTGCTAAAACTATAACACTCTTTTTGGCAGAGTCAACTGTCGGATGCTATCCTCGGCAAATCCATTCTCCCATATCTCAATAGGTATTGATAATGATGTGACTGTTGCAGAGCGGTTTTACAGGAAAGATTCCAGCCCAGCCAAAAGACCCAGGTTTCAGCAGTACCGTTCCCCCATCCCTCACCCCTGAAAAACTATGCTGATGATGGACAGCAAGGCCGGAAATAGAAGGGAATTTTCCCGGCAGTCCGCAGACTGCATTATCCGTTTCAGCGTAAGCGACGTTAATTGCCCATCTCGGGTCTTTCACAGTTCCATCTGAACATATCTCAGATTGGAATTTTTAATAATAT
>NZ_CAJUPA010000014.1 GCF_910588395.1 uncultured Faecalibaculum sp.
GAAACGGGAAGAGATATCGTGTATGGTTTTCAGAGACTGGTGGAGATATGAATCCGGAAAAGAAAGCGACAGCCTTTGGTGTGAATCTGCCAGGGGCTGTTTTTCATTGTCAGTCTTCAACCATATGCGTCAAACCGCAAATGTGGTAGAATAACATTGCACGAAAATTGCGATATTTATCTTATGCCAATATAAATCAGCGAAAGGGGGAAACAGAACATATGGAAAATACCATCAAAATCCGCGGTGCCAGAGAGAACAATCTGAAAAACATCAACCTGGATATTCCCAGGGACAAACTCGTAATCATGACCGGGGTCTCCGGATCCGGAAAAACCAGCCTGGCCTTTGACACAATCTATGCCGAAGGACAGCGGCGGTACATGGAATCACTCTCAGCCTATGCCCGGCAGTTTCTGGGCAATTCTGAAAAACCCGATGTGGATCAGATAGACGGTCTGTCCCCGGCCATTGCCATTGATCAGAAAACCACATCCAACAATCCCCGTTCCACTGTGGGGACGGTTACGGAGATATACGATTATCTGCGCCTTCTGTATGCCCGGATCGGTATTCCCTACTGTCCGGAACATGGAGAACCCATTCAGGGAATGACCGTATCTGAAATGGTGGATCAGATGATGGCACTGCCCGACGGAACCCGGACCACCATCATGGCTCCCATTGTCCGGGGGAAAAAGGGAACGTTCAAGGAAACCTTCGACAAACTCATCAAAGACGGTTTCATCCGGGCCAGGGTGGATGGTGAAATTGTCTACCTGGAAGAACTGGAACCGCTCAACCGCAATCAGAAGCACAACATTGATGTGGTGGTGGACCGAATCATCAAAAGCGACAACAGATCCCGGTTTTATGACTCCATTGAAACGGCTGTGAATCTGGCAGAGGGCATGGTGGATGTCCTGGCCGGTGAGGAGGAGTTTCTCCTGTCGGCAAACTACGCCTGCAAAATCTGCGGCTTTACTGTCCCGAAACTGGAACCCAAACTCTTTTCCTTCAACGCCCCACTGGGCGCCTGTCCCCACTGCAAGGGACTGGGCATTACGCAGAGTGTGGACATGGAGCTGCTGATTCCGGATCCTTCGCTGACACTGCGGCAGGGCGGTATCCGCTATCTGAAAAACATTGTGGATACGGAGAACCTGGAGTGGCAGAAAATGCACGCACTGATCCGCAAATATGACATTCCCATGGATACTCCGGTCCGGGATATTCCGAAAGAAAAGCTGGACCGGATTCTTTACGGATCGCTGGAACCTGTCAGTTATACCCTGTATTCCAGATCCGGTTCGGTGACGGAAAAAAACGACATGATCGAAGGGGTCATTCCCCTGATTGAGCGCCGGTTCATGGAAACCAATTCCTCCTGGAACCGGGAATGGTATGGATCGTTCATTTCGGACCAGACCTGTGAAGTCTGTCATGGAGCCAGGCTGAATGAAAAGGTGCTTGCAGTCCGCATCGGCGGCAAGAACATCTATGAATGGACGCAGATGCCGGTGGATGAAGCAATCCGCTTCATGCAGGAACTGCAGCTCACCGAGACAGAAAAGAAAGTTTCGGAACTGATCACCAGGGAAATCCGCAGCCGTCTGGAGTTCCTGCACAATGTAGGTCTGACCTATCTGACACTGGACCGGCTGGCTGCCACGCTTTCCGGCGGTGAGGCCCAGCGCATCCGCCTGGCAACCCAGATCGGTTCCCGGCTGACGGGGGTCATGTATGTGCTGGACGAGCCTTCCATCGGCCTGCACCAGCGGGACAATGACAAACTGATCGGCACCATGAAGGAAATGCGGGATCTGGGAAACACGCTGATTGTGGTGGAGCATGATGAAGATACCATGCGGGCTTCCGATTTCATTGTGGACGTGGGTCCGGGAGCCGGAGTGCACGGCGGAGAAATCATCAAAGCCGGAACCCCTGAGGAAATCATGGCCTGTCCCGAATCTCTGACCGGTCAGTATCTTTCCGGAAAACGCAGCATTGCAGTGCCGGCCAGACGGCGGAAAGGCAACGGCTCCACATTGAAAGTGGTGAAGGCTACGCAGAACAACCTGAAAGGGGTCAATGCGACGATCCGTCTGGGTACCCTGACGGTGGTGACCGGTGTGTCCGGTTCGGGAAAATCGTCCCTGGTGACGGAGGTCCTGACAAAGGGCGTGGAACATTCCCTGGGGCGGCTGCGGGTGAAACCCGGTGCCTGCAGGGAAATAAAGGGACTGGAAAACATCGACAAGCTGGTGGTGATTGGGCAGGAACCCATTGGCAGAACTCCCCGGTCCAACCCTGCCACCTACACCGGTGTCTTCGATGATATCCGGGATCTTTTTGCCCAGACGAAGGAAGCCAAGCTGCTGGGATACGACAAAGGAAGGTTCTCCTTCAATGTGAAAGGCGGCCGGTGCGAGTCCTGTCAGGGAGATGGGATCAAGCGCATCTCCATGCACTTTCTGCCGGATGTGTATGTCCCCTGTGATGCCTGCCACGGGAAGCGATACAACGAAGAAACGCTGCAGGTGAAGTACAAGGACAAAACCATTGCGGATGTCCTGGACATGACGGTGGAAGAAGCCGTGGATTTCTTCGACGGCATTGCCCGGATCCGGCACAAGCTCCAGACTCTCAAGGATGTTGGACTGTCCTATATCAAGCTGGGGCAGAGCGCCACAACGCTGTCCGGCGGCGAGGCCCAGCGTGTGAAACTGGCCAGCGAGCTGCAGAAAAAGCCCACAGGAAAAACCCTCTTTGTGCTGGACGAACCCACCACAGGACTGCACTCCGCGGACGTGGAAAAACTCATTGAAGTTTTACAGCGCCTTGTGGATAATGGGGATACGGTGCTCGTCATTGAGCACAATCTGGATGTGATCAAGAATGCGGACCAGATCATCGACATCGGTCCGGAAGGCGGTGACGCCGGCGGGTACATTGTGGCTGCCGGAACGCCGGAACAGGTGGCGCAGGTCCCGGAAAGCTGGACCGGGCAGTACCTGAAACCGCTGCTGGAAAGGAAGTGACGGCATGCCCAGAGCCACTATCAGAGATCTGCTGGACAAATTCGGCTGGGATCTGGTGACCGGCAGTCCCCAGGCTCTGGAAAGACCTGTCACCCTGCCGGATACCAACCGTCCGGGGCTGGAACTTGCCGGATACTTTCCGGACACAGCCAGGCGCCGTCTGGTGATTCTGGGAGCCAAGGAAATGGGCTACATTCATGAGGAAATGGATGAAGTGGCCCAGCGCCGGGCTTTCGAGTTTCTGACCGGTCCCATGACACCGGGCATTGTCATCACCAATGGCAGCCGGTGTCCCCAGATCCTGGAAGAAATTGCCCGCCGCAAGGACTTTCCCGTAGCCAGCACCCTGGAAAAGACCACCTATGTGGTCAACAACATCACCAATTTTCTGGACGAAAAACTGGCCCCCAGTTTCATCATTCATGGAGAACTGGTCCAGATTTTCGGTGTGGGTGTCCTGATCTGCGGCAAGTCCGGTATGGGAAAATCCGAAATCGTGCTGGAGCTGATCAAGCGGGGTCATCAGCTGGTGGCGGATGACCGGGTGGACTGCTACCGCATCCACAACACGCTTATTGGACGCAGCACGCCCATGATCGAAGGATTCATGGAACTGCGGGGCGTGGGAATCATTGACATTCAGAAAATGTACGGCGTGACATCCATTGCCCGTCAGACAGAGATACAGTTCCAGATCACCCTGGGCCGCTTTGACAGTCACAACAGCTACGACCGTGTGGGAATCGAAGAGAAGAAATACACGGAAATTCTTGGCATTCAGCTGATGGATGTGGAAATTCCTGTCAGTGAAGGACGGCCCATGGCCACCATCATTGAAACCACGGTCACCAATTTCCTGCTGCTGAAGGAAGGCATCAATTCAGCGAAGGAGTTCGAAGAGCGGGTCCTGCGGGAAATTGCCAGAAACCGGTGTGCCACCAGTCCAGACGAATGAGTGTGTCCTGCCGGCTGCCGGTCCAGCCTGCCGGAATGATTCGCCGGCAGGCTTTTTGAGAATGACCATCTACGCATTCCGGCGGACAGACCGGTTTGCAGGTCCTATACTGAAACAGAATGGAGGCTGCAAAAATGAAAGATATATATGATGTAGCGATTATCGGCGCTGGCCCGGCGGGGATGACAGCCGCCCTGTATGCCAGCCGTTCGGGGCTGAAAACCTGCATGATTGAAGGGGGCGCACCCGGTGGCAAAATGCTGAAGACCTATCTGGTATCCAACTATCCTGGTGTGGCTGAAATCCCTGGACCGGATCTGGGCATGACCATGTATGAGCAGTCCCTGGCTTTCGGGGCGGCATACATTCCCGGGATGGTCAGCGAGGTTCTGCCAGACCGGACGGTGAAACTCACGGACGGGCAGGAAATCAGGGCCCGGGCTGTGATTGTAGCCACCGGCACGAAGGAACGGCTGCTGGGAATTCCCGGTGAACAGGAGCTGGTCGGCCGCGGTGTATCCTATTGTGCTGTATGTGACGGTGCCTTTTTCAGGAACAAAACCGTAGCCGTGATCGGCGGCGGCAACGCTGCGCTGGAGGAAAGCGGTTTTCTGTCTCAGTTTGTGGACAAGATGTACATCATCATCCGCCGGGATCAGTTCCGGGCGGAGGAAAAACTGCAGAAGGAAGTCATGGCCAATCCCAAAGTGGAGGTCATCAGAGATTCCGTTCCGGTGGAAATTACAGGTGAAGATACAGTGACAGGGCTGCGGATCCGGAATGTAAAAACCGGTGAGGAAACACTGCTGGATGTTGCAGGTGTGTTCCCTTACATTGGCCAGGATCCGGTGTCTTCCATGGTGCAGAATCTCGGTGTATGTGACGAACATGGGGCCATCATCACCAATCAGGAAATGATGACAAAGGTTCCCGGCGTATTTGCGGCGGGAGATGTCCGGGTCACGGAACTTAGGCAGATTGTCACTGCCACCGCAGATGGCGCCAAGGCTGCGGAATCGGCGTTCCTCTGGGTGCGGGAGAACCTGGAACCCACCGATACACTGGTGGAAGAACTGGAAAACTGATCAGTCCGGCGTTCACTGTTTCAATGCTCCGGCTATTCAAAAACCCTGGGATTCACAGTCCCAGGGTTTTTACGTTTTTATAGAAATAGGAACGGGAGCAGTCCAGCCGGTTCAGGGCTTCCTGCAGGGTGATCTCCTGCTTTCTCCAGGCCTGTACCGTTTCGGGAAAATCTGTCGGGAGAGGCTTTCCCGGGTTTCCGAAATGAATGCCCCGGGCTTTGGCCGCGGCGATGCCTTCTGCCTGGCGCTGCCGGATGGAGCGGCGTTCGTTTTCCGCCACATAGCTCATGATCTGCAGGACGAGATCCACGATGAATTCATGGGTCAGATCCGGATGTTCGTGACGGGTGTCCAGCAGCGGCATGTCCAGCACCACCATCTGGACGCCTCTGGATCCCGTCAGCTTTTTCCATTCCCGGACCACTTCCGTGTAGCTGCGCCCCAGGCGGTCCAGCGAATGGACGACAATGGTATCACCTTTTTTGCAGCGCTTTGTCAGCTGCTGCCAGGCGGGACGGGAGAAGTCCTTTCCTGACTGATGATCAACGTAGATGTGGCTTTCTGCCACCGGAAACTCCCGGAGAGTATCCAGCTGGCGGGCAGGATTCTGATCTCTGCTCGAAACGCGTGCATATCCATAAATCGTCATGTTCCTCATGATAATTGAACGTTCCTGCAGAGATGGCTGGCATACTTTGGACGGCTGCCGGGGGAAGCTGTGGCGGATGGAAAAGGAAGGCAGGGGTTTCTGCCTTCCTGACGGGGTGAAAATCAGCCGTTTTCCGGGGCGGCAGTGCCGTGGGCACCGGCAAGCCACTGTTCATGATTCTTTGCAGCCTGTTCCCGGGTTTCGGCAGCCTGCCGGAACTGGCTGGCCAGATCCTGGTAGCCTTCCTCTTCCGCCACAGCTGCCCAGTCCCGGTACAACGTGCTCCATTCTCTGCCGGACTGTGCACCGGCTTCGTGGAGACTTGCCAGGGTTCCGTTCACCGGACCTTCGTTCAGCACTTCAAACCACTGCCGGGCCAGGTCTTTCTCAAGCTGCATGTCCGCTTCAAAGTCCGCAGCCTGTCCCCGGTCCTGAAGCTTCACGTGTTTTTTCATCTGGCGGGAAACTGTTGCGTTCTGGCTTTCGCCGGCCAGTGCCACCTGCAGATTTTCTCTGGTGCGGGATGTTTCAAATTCCATATGCCCGGCTCAGACTTTCAGCACTTCTTCCACATTCAGCACGAATACAGCTCCGCCACTGGCAGCCACGGGGGTGTAGGGCTGTTCCAGGCGGGGGCCTGCAGACTCAAGGGATCCTGCGTGATCCCGGACCAGGGAGATCACATCCTGCACATCGTCGTCTTCACAGACAGATATCAGCGTGGTGTTGCCGCCCCGCAAAAAGCCGCCGGTGGCAGCGAGCCGGAGGCTGGAAAAGCCGTGTTTGCAAAGCGCTTCTTCCAGTTCTCCGGCGTCTTCGCTGGAGATCACCGAAATAATCATTTTCATGTTCATCTCTCCTCATTCTGTATTTTCTCATCACAAGTATAATCCACCTTTTGGCAAAATTTGGACAGATACCCTATAGTAATAAACAGAACACGTTCCATCTCTGCAGCCGGCGGTTCCGGATTCTGCAGCCGGAACTGACTGAGAAAAGAGAGATTTACCAATGGCAGCAAAACGAAAAAGAAGACGGCGCCGGCGCATCAGATGGGGACGGTTTCTGGTGCTGGGACTGGCAGCCGCAGTGGTGCTGGGGCTGTGCACCTGCGTCTGGCTCCTGTTTTCCCCGCTGCATCTGAAAGCGGGAGAAGTGACCACAGAATACAAGCACAAATATGATCCCAGATCCAACATCAGCATTGCCTTTCCCGGATCGAAAGACGAGGTCACCATCAGCGGGACGGTGGATACCAGCAAGGTGGGGGACTATCCGCTGACGTATTCCTTCAAGGGACACGAGGCCAGGGCGGTGGTGCATGTAACGGATACCACGCCGCCTGTTCTGGAGGTGCAGGACATCATGGCGGACATGACCCAGGAGGTGAAGCCGGAGGATATGGTCACCCAGGCCAAGGATGCCTCCGAGGTCACTGTGGCTTTTGCAAAGGACACCGAAGACCTGACGCCCCGGGGCAAGCACCGGGTGACAATCGTGGCCACGGATGCATCGGGCAATACCACTGAACGGCAGGCGACGCTGGACCGGGTGGAGGATACCCGCAAGCCGGAGCTGAAGTCGGAAAACGAAGTGCTGAAGGTGAAGCAGGGCACGGCGTTTGAACTGAGCGGGATCTCTGCCACAGATGACATGGATCCGGAACCCGCCATCACCTGGGATGAGAGCACCATTGACATGACCAAAGCCGGAGACTACGAAGTGACAGTCATGGCTGCCGACCGTTCGGGCAACAAAAGCGAGATGAAGCAGAAGGTGACGGTGGAGAAGAATCCGGAATACGGAAAGAAGGTTGTCTTCCTGACCTTTGACGACGGTCCCAGTGAAAACACCGGAAAGATCCTGGATATCCTGAAGAAAAACGGTGCCAAAGCCACGTTCTTTGTGACGGGCAATGGACAGGCGGACAACAAATACATCAAGCAGGCGTA
This sequence comes from uncultured Faecalibaculum sp., assembly GCF_910588395.1. Taxonomy (GTDB): domain Bacteria; phylum Bacillota_I; class Bacilli_A; order Erysipelotrichales; family Erysipelotrichaceae; genus Faecalibaculum. The sequence goes on from NZ_CAJUPA010000014.1 coordinate 7,683, forward strand.
CGATGAGGGAAATGCCATTGGTCTGCATACCTACACCCACGACTATTCCTATGTGTACTCCTCCGTGGACAACTACTTCCAGGATCTGCAGAAGATATCGGATATGGTCAAAGACATCACCGGGGAAGCGCCGAAGATCATCCGGTTTCCCGGCGGCAGCTCCAACACCATTTCTGCCAGCTACACCCAGGGCATCATGAGCCAGCTCGTGGATCTGGTTCATGAAAAGGGCTATGAGTACTTTGACTGGAATGTATCCAGCGGGGATGCCAGCGGCAATGACATGCCGGTGGACACGATTGTGCAGGGAGCGACAGCCTGTGAAGAACAGTACTGCACGATTCTGTTCCATGACACCATGGCCAAGAACACCACAGTGCAGGCCCTTCCGCAGATCATCAAATACTACAAGGACAACGGGTATGTATTCCTGCCGCTGACAGAGGATTCCGTGGCGGCACATCACGGCGTGAACAACTGACCTGGCTGCAGACTCTCCGCAATGTTCCGGAGAGTCTTTTTATGATTCCAATCTTCCAAAATGACCTGTCGGTCCGGTGACAAATCATGTTACCATGGACCATATCGGATGAAAGGAAATGGATATGAAGATTTTGGTCATTGGCAAGGGCGGCCGGGAACACGCCCTGGCTTCCGCCCTGGCGGCTTCACCCCGCTGCACGCAGCTGTTCTGCGCGCCGGGCAACCCGGGCATGGGATGTATCGGCACGAATGTGAACATCAGTGACTCTGACACAGAGGCCATGGTGCAGTTTGCCCGGCAGGAAGGCATCGATCTGGCGGTGATTGGTCCGGAGTCCGCTCTGGCGGCGGGTATGGCAGATGCCCTGGAAGAAGCGGGAATCCGGGTATTCGGTCCTTCCAGAGCCGCGGCGCAGGTGGAATCCTCCAAGGATTTCGCCAAGGAAATCATGAAGAAATACGGCATTCCCACAGCAGCCTGGCACACCTTTGATGACGCAGAAGCTGCCCGGGCCTGGGTACAGGCGCAGGGTGCTCCCATTGTCATCAAGGAAGACGGCCTGAAGGCCGGCAAGGGTGTCACGGTGGCCATGGATCTGGATACAGCTCTGGAGGCTGTGGATGCGGCGTTTGCCCAGGAAGGCGGCCGGGTGGTCATCGAAGAATACCTGGAGGGATTCGAGTACAGTCTCATCGCCCTGGTACACGATGGTCTGGTGATTCCGCTGGAAACGGCGCAGGATCACAAACGTGTGGGCGATGGCGACACAGGCCCGAATACCGGCGGCATGGGTTCCTATTCTCCGGTTCGGAAAATCACGCCGGAGATCCTGGAGGAAACCATGAAAACTGTCATGGAGCCCATGGCGGCTGCGCTGGTCAGCGAAGGGGTTCCCTTCACCGGATTCCTGTACGGCGGGCTCATGCTGACGGAAGACGGCATCAAAGTCATTGAATTCAATGCCCGGTTCGGGGATCCGGAAGCCGAGGTCATCCTTCCCCGGCTGGAGAGCGATTTTGTGGAGGCGATCCTGTCGGTCATGGATGGCAGACCCGTCAGCCTGCAGTGGTCGCCGAAGACCTGCCACGGCGTGGTGCTGGCCAGCACGGGGTACCCTGCAGGCAGCACCAAAGGCGCACCCATTGAAATTGCTGATACAGACGCGCAGATCTTCCACATGGGAACCCGCAACGAAGATGGGCAGCTGCTGACAGACGGCGGACGGGTGCTCATGGCGGTGACCATGGAGGACACCCTGGAAGAAGCCTTTGCGCATACATACCGGGAACTGGACAGCATCCGCTGCCCGGAACTGTTTTACCGCACGGATATCGGAAGAAAGGACATGGACTGATGGCTCTGACAGATCTGGAAATTGCACAGGCTTGTGTGCTGGACCCCATTGACAAAGTGGCTGCCAAAGCGGGCATTCCCGCCGATGCGCTGGAACCCTATGGAAAGACCAAGGCGAAACTCTCCCAAGAGTACCTGGATTCTCTGACAGGTCCGGATGGAAAGCTGATCCTGGTGACCGCCATCAATCCCACCAAAGCCGGCGAAGGCAAGTCCACCACCACTGTGGGCCTGGGAGATGCCCTGAACCGTCTGGGCAAGCGGACGATGATGGCTCTGCGGGAACCGAGTCTGGGACCGGTGTTCGGCCTCAAGGGGGGCGCTGCCGGCGGCGGCTATGCCCAGGTGGTGCCCATGGAAGACATCAATCTGCATTTCACCGGCGACATGCACGCCATCACCACGGCCAACAACCTGCTTTCCGCGGTGATTGACAACCACATCCACCAGGGCAATGAGCTGGGCATTGATCCGGAGAGAATCACGTTCCGGCGCTGTCTGGACATGAATGACCGGGAACTGCGGCAGATCAGCATTGGTCTGGGTCCGAAAGCCAACGGAATCAAGCGGGAAGACGGATTCAACATCACCGTGGCCAGCGAAGTCATGGCAGCACTGTGTCTGGCCCGGGATCTGCAGGATCTGAAAAAGCGGTTCGGCGACATGCTGGTGGGATACAATTTCGACGGCGATCCGGTCTATGCCCGGGATCTGAAAGTGGAAGGGGCCATGGCCATGGTCATGAAAGACGCAGTAAAGCCCAATCTCGTGCAGACACTGGAGCACAACCCGGTGCTGATCCACGGCGGGCCCTTCGCGAACATCGCCCATGGGTGCAACTCGGTGATTGCCACCCGCACGGCGCTGAAGCTGGCGGACTATGTGGTGACGGAAGCCGGGTTCGGTGCGGATCTGGGCGCGGAGAAGTTCCTGGACATCAAGTGCCGGCTGGCGGATCTTCATCCCTCGGCGGTGGTGATCGTGGCCACGATCCGGGCGCTGAAGCAGCACGGGGGTGTGGCGTTTGAGGATCTGGGCACGGAAAATGTGCCGGCTCTGCAAGCGGGAATCGCCAACCTGGAAAAGCACATCGAGACGGTCAAGGCCTTTGGGCTGCCCTATGTGATTGCCATCAATGAGTTTTCCAGCGACACCCCCCGGGAAATCGAAGCGCTCCAGACCTGGTGCGAAGAGAACGGTCATCCGATGTCTCTTTCCCAGGTATGGGCCAAAGGCGGCGAAGGAGCACTGGACCTGGCGGAAAAAGTCGTGGCGCTGACGGAACAGCCCAACGATTTCGCGGTTCTGTATGATGAAACGCTGCCCATTGAAGAGAAAACCGCCATCATTGCCCGGAAGGTATACGGCGCGGACGGGGTGCAGTTCACGGAAGAAGCCAGAGAGCAGCTGGCGGAGTTCCGGAAGCATGGCTGGGACAAACTGCCTGTCTGCATGGCCAAGACCCAGATGTCTCTCTCGGATGACCCCGCGAAAATGGGACGTCCCGAACACTTTGACATCACCGTCCGGGAACTGCGTCCGTCTCTGGGAGCCGGATTTGTGGTGGCTCTTACCGGCAAGGTGCTGACGATGCCCGGACTGCCCAAGCATCCGTCCGCCCTGGATATGGATATTGACGAAGAAGGAAAAATCACCGGTCTGTTCTGATTCTCTGCAGGTCAGTGACAGGATACACAAAAACCGCGGGCATTGAATGATTTTTGATGCCGCGGTTTTTTGTGTCTGAAAATGACCGGGGAAGCAGTCAGTTTTTCTCTGTGCCGGCTTCGATGATCCGGGGGACGCCAGCCACTTTTTTTCGCTGTTCCGGACTCAGCCGCGTGGTGATCAGAGCCGACAGTTCTGAAAAATCCGCGTAACAGAACGTGCCGCTGCTTCCAAACTTGGAGCCGTCTGCCAGCAGGATCCGCTGCCGGGCGCGGCGGAGAACTTCGTGCTTGATGAGCACCTCGTCAAAGGAAAAAGTCGTGGGGCCATCGGTGTGTGCAAATCCATCGGAGCCGAAAAATGCGGCGTCCAGGGAAAACGGACGGAGACTTTCCACGGCGGTGGTCCCGGTGAGGCTCTGTCCCTTGGAATCGAGTCTGCCGCCGGTGAGAATCAGGGTGTGCTTTGTCTGGGAAAGCGCCTGGGCAGCAGAGAGGGAATTGGTGATGATCGTCAGGTCTTTCTTTGCAGCCAGCAGCGGCACCAGCGCCAGTACCGTGGAGCCGGGATCCAGCCAGATGACACTGCCGTCTTTGACGAACTGCAGCGCCCGGCCGGCAATCTGCTGCTTGTCCAGGGCGTGGTCGGTGATTTTCATGTTCACCGGCAGCCAGATGTGTTCCGAGATGATCCGGGCATGACCATGGGTTTTTTCGACCAGACCCCGTTCCTGAAGAACCTGCAGGTCCTTGCGGATGGTTTCGTCGCTGACCTGGAGCTGTGCGGCAAGAGCCGAGATTTTCATGGTGCCGGCTTCACTGAGCAGCTGCCAGAGCTGATCCTGCCGCCGTATGGCTTTGGTTTTCACTGGACTGACCTCCTGTCTGCGGCTTAACTGACATCAGTATAGCGTGCCGGGAAACAGAAGTTGACAAAACGGGTCTGAAAATGGGAATAACCGCAGAAAATTCAGGGAAAACCAGATTATATTTCGGCAGTTCCCAATAATCCAATTTCTGCATGGAGAATCCAACGGCTGCCGGCTATGATGAGATTGTCAAACGAAGAGAGCCGGCCGGGCCGGAAAGAAGGAGGAACCTGATATGAAACTGCAGGCTGCACTGGATACGCTGACACTGGATGAGTGTCTGGATCTGCTCAGGGAAACCCATGGAGCCGTGGATGTGGCAGAAGTGGGAACACCCTTTGTGATCGAAGAAGGGATGGCGCCGGTGAAGGCCATCAAGGCGGCGTTCCCGCAAATCGAAGTGCTGGCAGATGCCAAGATCATGGACGCGGGAGAATTTGAAGCTGACAAATGTTTCGAAGCAGGCGCCGACATTGTCACCGTGCTGGGGGTTTCCTATGACGAAACCATCGAAGGCGTGGTCCGCTCCGCCAGAAAGCACGGCGGACAGGTCATGGTGGACATGATTGCGGTACAGGATCTGGCCGGCCGGGCAAAGGAAATCGATGCCATGGGCGTGGATTACATCTGTGTGCACACGGCTTTCGACATTCAGGGCACCGGGCAGAAAGATCCCCTGGAGGATCTGAAAATCGTCAACAGTGTCATCAGAAACGCGAAGTCGGCGGTGGCCGGCGGCGTCAAGCTGGACACCATTGATGCGATTGCCGCGGAGAATCCCGGCATCATCGTGGTGGGCGGTGCCATCTGCAATGCGAAGGACCGGGCGGCCATGGCAGAGGAAATGAAAGAAAGGATGAACAGAGCATGACCTACGAAAACTACGCGGAAACCGTACTGGATGAACTGGGGCACACACTGCTGTCTGTCAGCGATGAAACCGCTTCGGACTTTGTGAATCTGATTGACGGAGCCAAAGAGATTTTCTGTGCGGGAGCCGGCCGGTCCGGGTTCCAGATCAGAGGATTTGCCATGCGGCTGATGCACATGGGCCGGCAGAGTTACGTGGTGGGGGAAACCTGCACACCGAACATCACCAGTGACGGGGTTCTGGTGATCTGCTCCGGATCCGGTTCCACCAAATCCCTGGTGAACCATGCGCAGAAAGCCCGGGAAGTGGGTGCCCGGATTGCCCTGATCACCATCAATCCGGAGAGCCCCATTGCCGAAATGGCCGACGTGGTGGTGGAAATTTCCGCTCCGAGTCCCAAATCCGCAAAAGAAGGACAGATCCGGTCCATTCAGCCCATGGGGTCTCTCTTTGAGCAGAGCGAAGGGCTGTTTCTGGACTGCGCGATCATGATGCTCATGGAAAAACATCACATGGATTCCGATACCATGTTCGGCCGGCATGCGAACATGGAGTGAGTTCTGCAGTCAGAAGGAGGAGAAACGACATGAAACAGGAAGTCATCAAATACATCGAAAAGCCCTGGGGCTATGAAAAACTGTTCACCTGCAATGACAGCTATGCGCTGAAGGAGATCGGATTCAAAAAAGGCGCCCGCTGCTCCCTGCAGAAACACGTGCAGAAACTGGAACATGCCTACATCCTGTACGGCGAGATCCAGGTGGAGGAAGACAACGAAAACGGAGAAATCGAAGTGCATGTATACCGTCCGGGGGAATGCTATGAGCAGAAACCCGGGGCACGCCACCGGGTGACGGCGCTGGAGGACAGTGCGATCATTGAAGTGAGCACACCGCACCTGGATGATGTGATCCGTCTGGAGGACGACTACGGCCGGCAGGACAGATAAGTCCGCAGGCTGTCAGGAAACGGGAAACCGCCGTCAGCTGTATCGGCGGTTTTTGCTGTCTCTTCCCGGCGTCGGGCGGTTTTGCAGACACCACCTGTCATTCCCGGTAAAATAAATTCATACCTGCTGCCGGATTGCCGGCTGCAACCTGTACGAAATGGAATAACTGAAATGGAATAAAAGGAAGGGAGCTGCCATGAAGAAATACAAAATCCCCTGGAAACTGATCCTGGCGCTGACAGCCGCAGTGCTGTTCATTCTGAATTTTTCCGGTGTGCTGCAGGGGCTGAGTCTGCTCTGGAATGCGGCGCTGCCTCTGATTCTGGGGGGCTGCCTTGCCTTCGTGCTGAATCTGATCATGTATCCCATTGAGAGCTGGTTCAGAAACAAAAGCCCGAAGCTGGAGAAAAAAGCCCGGCCGCTGGCCATCACGCTGTCGCTGCTGATTTTCATTGGCATCATTTCGCTGCTGTGCGTGCTGGTGCTGCCGCAGCTGGTGGAAAGCATTCAGCTGCTGATCCGTACGATTCCCGGCTATGTCCGGGATCTGCAGGAGTTTCTCTCCAAGCTGTTCAAGGACCATCCCCAGATTGCGGATTACATCAACAGTCTGAACATCGACTGGAATTCCATGTTCCAGAAAATCACCGGGTTCCTCTCCAGCGGTGTGCAGGGGGCTCTGAACTCCGCTGTCACCGTGGTGACAAGCATTACCAGCGCAACGGTCAACAGCATCATCATGCTGATTTTCGCCATTTACATCCTGGCGGACAAGGAACGGTTCGTCCGGCTGTACCACCGCCTGTGTGCCCTGTACCTGCCAAAGGAAAAAGAAGCCCGGCTGACTCACATTCTGGTGACCTTCGACAGCTCGTTCCGCTCGTTTGTCATTGGCCAGTGCACCGACGCCCTGATCCTGGGTACCCTGTGCACCCTGGGCATGTGGCTGTTTCAGCTGCCCTATGCACCGATGATCGGCACTCTGGTGGGCGTGACCAACATCATTCCCATGATTGGCGCCTTCATCGGCGGCGGAATCGGCTGCTTCCTGGTGTTCACAGTGTCTCCCATGAAGGCGCTGGTGTTCCTGATTTTCCTGTGTGTGATCCAGCAGTTTGAATCCAATGTGATCTATCCCCGGATCGTGGGCAACTCCGTGGGACTCCCGGGCATTTTTGTCACGGTGGTGATCGTGATCGGCGGAGCCCTGGCGGGTGTGGCCGGCATGGTCATGGGCATTCCCGTGGCGGCAGCCATCTACAAACTGCTGTCGGAATACATTGCGCAGAAAGAAATCCGTGCGGGTCTGCGACCGGATCCGGAACAGCAGCCGGAGAAGGCCGGTCCGGCTTCCTGAGGCACTGTGTGACGATTGACTCCCTGTTGTATAATGAAGCAGCGACAGGGGGTTTTTTATGTTCGATGAACTGCATGAAGAATGCGGGGTGTTCGGCTGCTATCAGATTCCGGATGCCGCCAGCATGACATACTATGGTCTGCATTCCCTGCAGCACCGGGGCCAGGAAGCCAGCGGCATCGCCGTGCAGGACGAAGGCCGGATCACCGTGCTCAAAGGCCGGGGGCTGACCGTGGATGTGTTCCGGAAACCGGAACTGACCGCCCTGAAGGGGTCCACAGCCATCGGACATGTGCGCTACAGCACTGCCGGCGGCGCAGAAGCCGCCAACATTCAGCCCATTGTGTCTCACAGCCGGCTGGGGGATGTGGCGGTGGCGCACAACGGGCAGATCGTGAATGAGAAGGAACTGCGCCGCGAGCTGGAGGAAAAAGGAGCGATTTTCCAGGGTACCAGTGATTCCGAGGTGATCCTGCATCTGATCCGGATGGAAACCGGAACGCTGGAGGAGCGGGTGAAGAAAGCCGCTGCCAGACTGGAAGGTGCCTTTGCGGTGCTGGTGGAAGGAGAGGGAAAGCTCTTCGCCTTCCGGGACACCCATGGACTCAGGCCGCTGTCCGCTGCCCGGTTTCAGGAAGGCTGGCTGGTTTCCAGCGAGACCTGCGCCTTTGAAGTCATGGGGATTTATGACAGCGAAACGGTGCCCGCCGGGGGCTTCTGCACCTTTGATGACGGGATCCTCCGGCGTTCGCAGTACCGCGAGCCGGGCACACCCCATATCTGCGCCATGGAATACATCTACTTTGCCAGACCTGACAGCGTCATTGAAGATGTGAACGTCCACAAGTTCCGGAAACAGACCGGCTGGCTGCTGGCACAGGACGATGATGTACAGGGAGATGTGGTCGTCGGGGTACCGGACTCCAGTCTGTCTGCCGCCATCGGGTATTCGGAAGCCAGCGGCATTCCTTTTGAAACCGGTCTGGTGAAGAACCGCTATGTGGGACGGACCTTCATCCAGCCCACCCAGGAAATGCGGGACCGGGGCGTGCGCATGAAGCTGTCCCCGGTGCGGGAAGCCGTGGAAGGCAAGTCCGTGATCATGATCGACGACAGCATTGTCCGGGGCACCACCAGCCGGCGCATCGTTCGTCTGCTGCGGGAAGCCGGCGCCCGGGAAATCCATGTGCGGATCGCCAGTCCGGTACTGAAGCTGCCCTGTTTCTACGGTGTGGACATCAGCACGAAGGAAGAGCTGATCGGACACCGGATGGATGTGGACGCCATACGGCAGTACATCGAAGCGGACTCCCTGAAATTCATGACCCCGCAGCAGCTGCGGTATGCCGCAGGCACTGCCGGTCTTTGCACCGCCTGCTTTGACGGAGACTATTGTACGGACCTGTTCAGCTATCAGGAGGTTCTGAGCAACTGAGAAGGGTGTGTCTGCGTATCGCGGTATGATGAACACGTAAAAGGAATGGAGGTAATTCCCATGATCAAGCAAGTGGAAAGCGTGGAAAGCTTTAAAACTATTACAGAAGAGCCCGCCGTGCTGATGGACTTCTTCGCCACCTGGTGCGGTCCCTGCAAAATGCTGCACCCGGTTCTGGAGGCAGTATCCGAGAAGGCTGAAGGTGTCACTGTAGCCCAGTGCGACATTGACAAGTTCCCGGAAATCGCTGCGGCGTTCAAGGTGCAGAGCGTGCCCACCCTGTTCTTCTTCAAGAACGGCACACCTGTTGCTGCCACCGCAGGCTATCAGCCGGAACCTCAGCTGATGCAGTTCATTCAGCAGGCACAGGCCAAGTAACCCTGGAAGAGTGAATCCTGAAACCGCCGCCGGATATTGACCGGGGCGGTTTTTTCTGTGGCAGACGGAAAAAGAAAGAGATGTCACAAATGTTCCATAAACGTGCAAAACAGACAGTAAATCATAAGCTGATCCGTTCGAAATGAATGAAGCTGATGATTCTGATTAAAATTACAGATTACGTTACGACAGGAAGAAGCAGGTCGATCAAAGACAAAAGTCAAATAAAATCCCTGACAGCGCATTTTTATTCCATGCGAACCAAAATGTACAGGCGAAAAACGAATCCTTCGATTATACTGATAATTGAAAGGCGCAAGTCAGAAAAATGTTTTAAAGCAGTTTGGTGAATATGAGTTCTGGAGGTGGACGCATGGAATATGGATATATGCTGCGGAAAAACGGTGAAACGGTGGAGCCGTTCTGTGAAGGGGAAATCTACAGTGATTTGTATGGAGATACCGGATACCCTTCGCTCAAGGAACTGCTGGACGTGGTGGAGACCGGGGACAAAGTCACTCTGCCTTCCATTTATGCCCTGGGTCACAATCTGTCACAAGTCTGTCTGAACTGGCAGACGCTGAAGGAAAAAGACGTGGATGTGGAACTTCTGGATTTCCCCTTTGCGGTGGAACATCCCCGGGATTTCTGCAGCATCCTGTCCTATCTCAATGATTCCGCGGCACTGTCCCGGAAAGAGCGGAAAGTCTCCGGTCTCAACGGGGTGAAAGCCCGGGGAATCCGGCTGGGGCGCCGCCCTCTGGGAATGCCCCCGGCATTCGAGAATCTGTATGCAGAGTACAAGAAAGGAAACATTTCCTGCCGGGAGGCAGCCCGGCAGCTGGATATCTCCCACACAACCTTTTTGCGCTGGGGCCGGGATCTGGATGCCCGGTTGTGGGACGAAGAAGCAGGGGAATGAGCCAGAGCCGGTTTTTGCAGGTCAGGGACCGGCTTTTTCTGATTCAGACCGGTTATGCAGACTGACCGTGCTACACTTGGAGCATGGAAACAGAAACAATCAAGGAAATCGTGGCAGCCCAGCGGGCGTGGTTTGATACAGACGCCACCCTGGACACAGCCTTCCGGAAAAAGCAGCTGGCCCGGCTGGAAGCCGCCATCTACGCCTGGCAGGACAGAATCCAGCAGGCGCTGCAGGCAGATCTGGGCAAGGATGCCACCGAGAGCTGGATGACGGAAATCAGCCTGGTGCTTTCGGAGATCCGGTATCAGCGCCGGCATCTGGATGAATTTGCCCGGCAGACCTGCACCCTGACGCCCCTGGCCAATTTCTATGCCCGCAGCCGTATCGTGAAAATGCCCTATGGCACAGTGCTGGTGATGAGCCCCTGGAACTATCCCTTCCTGCTGTCCATGGCTCCGCTGGCGGAAGCCATTGCCGCAGGCAACACCGTCGTGCTCAAACCCGGCAGCGCCAGCGCCCATACCTCCCAGGTCATGGCGGATATGCTGGCATCCATTTTCCCCCGGGAATATGTGGCGGTGATTCAGGGCGGTCATGCGGAAAACAGCGCCCTGCTTCAGCAGCGCTTTGACTACATATTCTTTACCGGCAGCCGTCACGTGGGACAGGTGGTGCTGGAAGCGGCGGCAAAATTCGTCACCCCGGTGACACTGGAACTGGGCGGCAAAAGTCCGGCCATCGTGGATGAAACCGCCGACCTGGCACTGAGCGCCAGGCGGATTATCTGGGGCAAGGCTCTGAATGCCGGACAGACCTGTGTGGCACCGGACTATGTCCTGGTACAGGAATCCGTGAAGGATGACCTGGTGAAGCTGCTGCGGCATGAAGCCGGGATCCAGGTGAATGCCCAGGCCAGGATCATTACGGAGAAAGCCTTCAGCCGGCTGTCCGGGCTGATCGATGCGGAAGAAAAGCTGGGCCGTCCGGTCTATACCCGCGGACGGGAATATCCGCATATGGCCATGACCATCCTGGATGATGTGCAGTGGAGCGATCCGGTGATGCAGGAAGAAATCTTCGGTCCCATTCTGCCGGTGCTCACATACCGGGACTGGGAGACAGACGTGGTGCAGAAAATGAAGGAACTGCCCCATCCTCTAGCCTGCTATCTGTTTTCCCGGTACCATGACCACATTCAGTGGATGAAAACCAGCATGCGCTTTGGCGGCGGCTGCGTGAACGATACGGTGATCCAGCTGGCCAGCGACCGGATGCCCTTTGGCGGGGTCGGAGATTCCGGCATGGGGCAGTATCATGGCAAATTCGGGTTCGATACCTTCACCCATCCCAAAAGTGTGGTGGAAAAAGGGCTCTGGGTCGATGTGCCCCTGCGCTACCGGCCTTTTTCGAAAAAAGCCGACTGGCTGATCCGGAAGCTGCTGAAGTAATCAGGCAGCGGCAGGAAAGGAGAATCTGACAATGATTGAAATCATTCCGTGCATCAATGATACGATGCTGATGGAAACCGCCACCCTGGCGGATGCCATCTGGCATGAGTATTTCTGCAGCCTGCTGACACCGGATCAGATCGACTATATGGTGGCCCGGTTTCAGAGCCCGGAAGCGATGATCCGCCAGGTGGAACAGGAGCACTACGGCTACTGGCAGGTGCGGCAGGATGGTCAGCTGATCGGCTACATCGGTCTGCAGTTTCAGAAAGACCGGCTGTTTCTCTCCAAGCTCTATCTGCGAAAGGAAAGCCGCGGACAGGGCATTGCCAGCAGCATGCTGCAGATGGTGTATGATACCGGGCGGGATTATGGCTATGACAGAGTGTGGCTCACCTGCAACAAGCACAACCGACACAGTCTGGATGTCTATGCTGCCAAGGGGTTTGTGCAGATCGGCGAAGATGTGACGGACATTGGACAGGGATATGTCATGGATGATTATTTCCTGGAGCGGGTCATCTGAAGCTGCCCGTTGACAGAAACAGAGACAGCAAAGCTGCCGGTTCCCAAAAGGAAGGCAGCTTTTTCGTTGTGTGCAATTGTCCACTGCTCAGCCCTTCTGCCATACAAAAGCCGCAGCACCTCTGATTGGGTCCTGCGGCCTGATTGAGCCTGATCAGTTTTTCAGGCTGCTCTGCATTTCATTCCAGTACTGTTCAAACAGCTGTTCAGAGCTGAGAGCCCGGTCAGCCTCGTTTTCCCGGCTGGATTTTTTCAGCCATGACAAGAGCTCACGGACTCTGCTCATGGTCATTTCGGCACCTTTCCTGATCCCGGAAACCTCGCCCTGCTGGAATTCTTGCCGCAGAGCTGCCTCCGCCTGTTCCTTGCTCAGAAATGTATATGCCAGTTCCATGGTGCATTCCTCTTTTGACCCGCTGATCTTCAAAAGTTCTTCATCATCGATTTCCATGCCGCTCAGATGTGCCAGACCCTGGATTGTCCAAAGCGAATGATGGATTTCTTCTCTGTTCACAGTATACCGCCCTCCCTCCCGACAACTCCCGAAATTCAATATACAAATTCCTGTACAAACCTGCTGTTTCAGTGGTTTAATAGTTTCAACGGAAACGAGGTAACAGATTATGCCGCTTCAGAAACTTCTTTACAGCAAAAACGGCTTGTCCACCAGAAAACTGGCCAAGCTGCTGCTGGCCTATGAAGAAGGAGACAGAATACCCACAGTCACCGAACTGAACGAAGAAATTCAGCTCGCCCGGGGAACCGTCCAGAACGCCCTGAAGCTCCTCCAGAAAAGCGGCGCCGTCACCCTGGAATCCCACGGACAATCCGGCACCATCCTTGTCCGTCGCGACGTCAAAAAGCTGCTGGAAATCGCCGGCATCCAGACCATCCTCGGCGTCATGCCCCTGCCCTACTCCAAACGCTACGAAGGACTCGCCACAGGACTGGTCGCCAACGTCGAAAACCAGTACGACATCCCTGTCTCCCTTGCCTTCATGCGCGGCTCCCGCAACCGCGTCTCCATGGTCCTCTCCGACCGCTACGACTTCGCCGTCATCTCCCTCTACGCCGCCCAGCGCATGATCGCCAGCGGAATCGGAATCCGCATCGTCAAGCGCTTCGGCCTGCACTCCTATCTCTCCAACCACGTCGCCGTCTTCCACGACCCCGACTGCCGGGACATTCAGGACGGCATGACCGTCGGCGTGGACCTTTCCTCCGTGGACCAGAAAGAAATGACCGAATGGCTCTGCCGCGGCAAACACGTCACCTACCAGAACGTCGGCTATACCCAGGTCATGCAGAAAGTGCTCTCCGGAGAAGTTGACGCCGCCATCTGGAACATGGACGAAATCCAGGAAAAGCTCTACGACGCCAGCTACAAAGTGCTGGAATTTGAAGAAGAGAAAGACACCGAAGCCGTGATCGTCGTCCGCAAGGAACGCCGGGAACTGGCATCTCTGATCAACAGTCTGATCGACACGGACCTGGTTCTGCGCAACCAGAAACTGGTCATGGAGGGGCTTCTCGTACCAGGATATTAAGACACAAACCGCAGTGTGGCCTGAACAGGCTGGCTGCGGTTTTTCATATCCTGAGAAATGAAACGGATGCAAATCAAAGTCTGCATCTTTTTTTCGTATCCTGAAACCAGGAACATTCACCTGGTTATTACAGCTGAATCTGGAAGCATAAAACAACAGGACATTCCCGGAATGCAAGGGTGGCTTTCAGTGACTGTTATGGTCGGGAGCAGCATGTTCCTGGCCTTTTCTATTGGCAGGCATGCGAATAGGATGAGGTCGAAAGACGGAAAGAACAGGGCGTTTTTGGACATAATTGTGATCCATACACAGAAAATGTTCTTCCTTCTTTCCTTTTCGATATCCAGTTTTATCCAAATCGATCCCTTATATGAAAAGGTGAATCTCTATCTAACACGAAAATCGGATGAAAAGGTAAAAGAAGGCAGTGTCTTTCTGGAAAGCAAGGGAAATCATGAATGAATTTGCAGTCGCCATCGATGTATCCAATGGATCCAGTCATTTCAGATGCTTCAAATCTTCCAGCGAACCTTTGGGCCCGTCCTTGAAGTTCAGACACGATCAGGATGGTCTGGCTTTTCTTGAGGAGAGGGTCATGAAACTGCAGGAGAAACTGGCAGCAGAGCCTGTCTTTGTTTATGAAGCCACTGGTGTCTACACCCGGCCTGTTGAACGGTATCTGCTCAGCCACGGCTATCGCATCTGTCAGATCAGCCCCCTGGAATCCGCTGCCCAGAGACGGACTGACATCCACGGAAAGAAAACTGACAAGACAGATCCTGCTTATATTGCCCAGGCTTATTTCTCCAAAACGAAGAAAGCCCCTAAGGAGAAGGAAGATCCCTACTGGCATGCTCTGCGGCTCATGAACCGTGAATACGAGGAAACGATGAATCACCTGAGGACCTACAAGGTATCCTTCCAGTCCACGCTCGCGATCGTGTTCCCCGGATACCAGACGCTGGGAAAGGACCCCTATACACCCATCTCGCTGATAGCCCTGAGACGTTTTCCACATCCCGAGATGATCCTTCACAAGAAGCGGGAGACAGTCATCCGCAGAGTCATGAAAGATACGAGAATGTCTGAAAATCGTGTGGCCAGGTGGGTGGACAAGATGATCAGGCTGGCGCAGACCACTTATCCAGGATGTGAGAAAGATGATCTGGAAGTGGAGCTCCTGATCAGAAAGATTGATGATATCCTGGCCTGTGACAGGCGTTGCAAGGAGATCCTGCAGCAGCTTATCGCCAGGGCTGCCGACAGCGAGTATTTCGAGTGTCTGTGTTCCATCAAGGGAGTGGGAGCCAATCTGGCCGCCAGAATACTGGCGGAAGTCGGAGACATCAGTCGTTTCCGGAATGTAAAGGCTCTGATCGCCTATGCGGGACTTGATCCCCGAAAGAACCAGTCAGAAGAAAAGAAGGGAGAGCATCTGGGGATCTCAAAAAAGGGGAACAGACGACTGCGAACTATTCTGTATCTGGCTGTGACGTGCAATCTGAAGCAGGGGGATCCTTATGATCCGATCAGTGAATACTACAAAAAGAAAAGGCAGCAGAACCACCCACTGGCTCATACTGCCGCTGTAATAGCTGCCTCAGGCAAGCTGTTACGGACCGCCTACGGTATGTGCAATACCAAAACCATGTACCTTAGACACTCTCCATTATAAGGAGTTTTGTCAAAGAGGGGAACAGAAAACCCAAAAACAATTAAAGGCAGACTGATGGATCTGCCTTTTCGTCGTGTCTTGCCTCCAGTACCCAGTCAGAGATTAATTGTGCCGTTTAACCTTGATTTTTCTTATCCAATTTCTGCCGGTGAAGCCGGGGCATCAGGGCACCGGACTTCAGAAAACAGGGACGGTCCAGGGGCTGAAACCGGGAGGTTGGGACATGATTTTGCTTCATCAAAGGAACCTGCAGCCAATATTTCAGGGAAACTGCCGGAAACAGAGGAGTCAAACGAGAAAAAGCCGCCGGTTTCAGGCGGTGAATACGTGTATTCCGGACAGAATCGACGTCCTGCGAATGGTTTCGGGTGACCGCAGACAGGAATATGTCTGGAAACAGATTGTAACTAGTCTTTATAAGTATACTTTGGAAAACATAACCAAGGTCCGAAACTCTCTCAAGTAAATGCATTTTAACACGGTAAAGATTTGTATGGATACAAATTGTGTAACGTTGCCACGCATTTTCTTACAATCCGCCAAAGTATACTTTCGCGGACTCTTTCAGCTGAAAAAGGAGGGAAGGTTTTGGAATACAGTTACATGCGCGTTGCGGAAGCTGACAAATACCCGGCAGAACTGAAGAACACCGTATTCGCAGACACCAGAGGTGATCCCGAATCGCCGGAATTCCAGCGCCTTCTGACTGTGATACAGCCAAATGACAGTGTCCACATCCCGACACTGACCGATCTGGGATCCAGTCTGGCTCAGGTCTGCGAAAAGTGGCAGCAGCTGCTGGACCTGGGAGCCCGGATCTGGCTGCTGGACTGTCCGGCAGCGGGAAAAGATCCGGCGGTATTCGGAGAACTGCTTCAGTACATCAGTTATTCCCAGAAGCGGTTCAAGAATCCGAAACACCGCACAGTGATCCGGACCAAACCGGGATCTTGCGGACCGGGCCGGAGGCGCATTGAACTGCCCGAGCGGTTTGCGGAAGTTTATGAAGACTACCGGGAAGGGCGTCTGAACAGCCGGGAAGCCGGAGAGTCGCTGCATGTGTCTCACACCACATTCCTGCGCTGGAGCCGGCAGCTGGACGAAGCCTGAGGATCCCGGAAAGAATGGTTGAAAGTTTTGTATGAAAGAAAAGGAACTGAAAAAGCTGTCCCGTCTGCAGCTCGTGGATCTTCTGATCGAAACCACAGAAGAAAACGAGCGGCTGAAAGGACTGGTCCAGGAACTCAGTCAGGAAATCGAGAACCGGACCATCGTCTGCAACCAAGCCGGCAACATTGCCCAGGCCGCCCTGCAGCTCAACGGCGTGTTTGAAGCCGCGCAGCAGGCAGCCCAGGACTACCTGCAGGCAGTCAGACAGCAGACGGAAATGGCGGCGCCATGAGCCGCCGGCAACAGACACCTGTGTCCGCCAGTCAGTTTGACTCGGCAGACTGGAAGAAAGAAAAGAAACGGATTTTGTATCAGAGAAAGTTCCGGGACACGCTGAAAAGCACCGTTGCGGTGCTGGTGGTGGTCGCCGCCCTGGCGATCCTTGCCGCCACCCTGTGGCTCCCGGTCCTGCGCATCTACGGAAACTCCATGACACCCACACTGCACGAAGGCAACATTGTGGCCACGGTGAAAACCACCGAGTTTGAACCCGGCGACGTGGTGGCCTTCTACTACAACAACAAGCTGCTGGTCAAGCGGGTCATAGCCGGACCGGGAGACTGGGTGGACATGGCGGATGACGGCACTGTGTACGTCAACGGCAGAGAGCTAGAGGAGCCGTATCTGGAGGAAAAGGCGCTGGGGGAAACCAACATCGAGTATCCCTATCAGGTACCGGAAGACCGGTGGTTTGTGATGGGAGATCACCGCAGCGTATCCCTGGACTCCAGGACAAAGGCAATCGGCGCGATCGCCGAGGAACAGATCGTCGGAAAACTCGTCTGGCGGCTGTGGCCCTTCGATGCCGCAGGGACTTTGTAGAAAGGAAATTTGATGATGAAAGGACACCGCCATATCCGCAGGAAACTGGTGGGAGCGCTGGCGGCGCTGGTTGTCTTCTGCACAACCTACGCCCTGATCCTTCCCGCTGTGACTTTGTCCACCGAAGCACACTGCGGCAAGGAAGAGCACACCCATACGAGTGACTGCTACAGAAGCGATGAATATCTGTGCGGGCAGGAAGAGTCCGCCGTGAGTGAAGGTCATGTCCATGACGAAACCTGTTATCAGGACGTGCAGACTGTGATCTGCGGCCTGGAAGAAAACGAATTCCACACCCACGATGAAACCTGCTACCAGACAGAACAGGTTCTGATCTGCGACAAGGAAGAATCGGAAGGAGCAGAGGGACATACTCATACAGCCGACTGCAAAAAGAGCGATGAGCCGATTTGCGGCAAGGAGGAGCACACCCATTCCAGACAGTGCGAATCCGACCCGGACGCAGTGGAAACCGAGGAGGACTGGAAGAAGTCTCTGCCCCGGGATCTGAAAGAAGATGTGCGGGAGCGCATTCTGCAGGTGGCCGAAAGTCAGCTGGGATACAGGGAATCCGAAAAGAACTTCCGGGTCAATGAAGACAAAACGGAGGATGGATTCACCCGCTATGGCGAATGGGCCGGTGACCGGTATGGTGACTGGAACAATGCCTTTACCGGCTGGGTGCTGAAGTACGGGGAAGTGGATATCGCATTTGAAAATGATCTGGGTAAATGGATCAATGACCTGCAGGATGAGCTGACGCAGGAACCGGAAACCGGCATGGCTGGATTCTTCCGGGATGACAACGCGGTTCTACGGTCCGGGATTGTGAAGGGCATCAAAGACACGGAGATCCTTGTCATTGAAGGTGATAAGGACAAAGAGGTCAGGGAAACGAAAGTTCCCAGAGATCAGTTCGTAGCTTATCTGGACACAGCCAGAAAAGTGGAAATCGTCGATCCATCTGAACCGGGTTCAGAAGGAAATGACACAGAAGAGTCGGCAATGGAAAAATCCGTCAGGATCGACGGACAGAAACAGGTTGAAATCGGCGATGAAGTTACACTGACAGCCCAGACTGCTGGGTTTGAAAACGAAGATTCGCTCACGTATCAGTGGCAGTACAAATCCGGTGATGGGGACTGGACGGATCTGCCGGATGGTACAGACAAGACACATCTGGTGATCGTGGATGAGGAAAACATCGACTGGATCTACCGCGTGGGTGTACAGGAACAGCCCGAAGCTGTGGGCGGTATCCCCGTGAATGCGTATCCCAGGCTGGTTGTGCCTGGAGTCCGGTTTGATGAGACTGCAGATATCAATGGAGGAGAGTCTGGAACCATTTATTCCGATGAATTTGATTTCAATCAGGATAGCCTTCAGGTACTTGCGGATTCCAGAGCCAGTTCGGTGATTCAAATTACCAAAGGATGGACGCAATCTCACTCTGCCTATACATCTGTGGATATCAATATATATCGCAGAAACAGTGATGCAGGTGCTGATGAAAGCGAAGTGGGAGAACTGGTTGATAAGGTTACGTTATCGGCGGATAACAACTGGACAACTACATGGAATCTTCCGGATGGTGAGACAGATCCGAATCAGTTCATCGTGCGCGAAGCGCCGATTTCAGGATGGACTGGTTTGTATACACGGTTTGATCCCAATCATCTTCTGATAGCAGCCAGTCAGTTAAACAAGAATGACAGCTATTTAATCATGGATGCGTCCATGGAACATTTCCTGACTCTGGAGGATGGAAGGCTGGTCACAAAATCTATCACTGTCTCCAACAGTACGGAAAGATACGATCCGGCCAATTATCCCGAATCTGCTTTCTGGACATCAGATAGCTCTGGAAGGCTAAGTAATGGAGGTTTCTATCTGAATACCAGTTCCAGTGGGCTTAATTGTTATGAGAATTCCAATTATGGGACAAAATTCTCGTATGAAGCTACTAAGAACAACAATAATGGTGAGGATGTTAGTCGGGGATTATATAAAGATAGTCGAAAGGTATCCTTCTCAAATGGAACTTTTTCCACCTCTAAAACTACTAATAATGGAGACAGAGTCTGGCTTTTCAAAGTTCACTCTTCAGGAAGCGGTTCAGATGCACAGAAGGTTCTTATCACAAACACGCCGAACTACAGTGTAAATCCTGATGCCGGTACAGGAAATGACAGTCTGGCTTACGGATTTCCCATTGCGAAACAGATTGATTATCTGGGAGATGGTGTAGAAAACAAGGATACTGATGCTGCAGAGAATCTGGAAAACAAATATAGACTGTATCTGTCAGCCGGTCCCATTGCAGGAGATGCTGCGGAAACACCGGTGAATATTCTTTATGTTGTAGATACTTCTGGAAGTATGAAAAATAACAACCGAATGAGCAACGCTAATAAGGCTATAGAAAATTCCTGGTCGGCAATTCGTTCTCTTAATGAAGCGAAAAACCAAATGTCTGTTGTTGAGTTCGGCTCACAATCAAGTGTTTCAACAGATTGGACCAGTGCTGCATGGGGCGACGCGGATTACTTGAAGTACTACGATAACTGGAATGGTGGAACAAACTACCAAGCTGGATTAAAGGAAGCAGAAACTCAAATAGAAAAAATTCGAAAGAAAAATAACTACCCAATTTTTATGGTCTTTCTTTCTGATGGTGCTGCTACATATGGCGGAGCTTGTGAACCGCCAACTTATTATTCTAACTTTCCAAACTGTGATTATGGCAATGGACAAGATAGCTATAGGGCAGAACTCGTTCAATATACTCTTCAGGAGATCATAAACTTCCGTCAGAAATATCCTGATGTGAATATCTCCGTTATTGGCCTGGATCATTCTGACAGGAACGGATATTTCCCCCTGCTTGCAACGGGCAATCAGATTTACAACGGAACTACAGGTACTCTGGTGGATCAGATGACTGCGGTCATTGCCGGTCCTTCCATTACAAAAGGCAAGATTGTGGATAAACTTTCGGATTATGTACAGTTCTCTGAAGTCCCCAATGTAAAACTGGTGGCGAAGGATAAACAGTCAAATCACGAATACACTTTGTGGTCCGATGGTCAGATTCAGGATTTTATTCTGACAAAACTTGGTGGAGGAACAGAGAACCAGAAGGCTGTATTTGGAAGCATAACAAATCCGGTTACCTGGAATGTGCAGGATAAAACAATTCAGGTAGAGTTCAATCCCGACTGGAATATGAATACCCGATATGAATATGTACTTTCATTTGATGTGGATGTGACAGATCCGGCTTACGAAAAGTTTGTGGAAACTGGATATCCCGACACAGGAGATGAAGAGACGGATGTTGCAGACAATACAACATCCTCAGCGAAAAATGGCTTCTATTCGAATGTATCAGGCCCGGATACCTCAGCATTCCAGTTCTCTTTCAACAACAAAGAATACAAGCGCGAGTATTTCAAGCCGGTGGTTCAGGTACATCAGCGAATCGATTTGAATAAGGTAGATGCTGCAAATCAGAAGACTGGTTTATCAGGCGCCGTATTCACTCTCTACAAAGAAGGCGGTTCGACTATAGCGGGTTCAGATTATTCAGGAACTGTTATTCGTGATGATCTGACCACAGGTGCGAATGGTCAGCTGACACTGCCGACACTGGAGCAGGGAACTTACTATCTTCAGGAAACAAAAGCTCCGTCTGGTTATGTTTCGACAGGAACTGTATGGAAGCTTACTCTGACAAACAAACTGGATATTGAAGGTGAAGGTCTCTCGTTTAAAGGAACTTCGGGAACCAGTTCAAACGGAACAATTGAGAAAGATCCGCTGACACAATCTTTTGTGCTCCAGATCACGAATACGGCAGGAAAACCGCTGCCTAATACCGGTGGATCCGGTACCAAACTTCTTACATCTGCAGGCGGGGTAATGATTGCTGGCAGTCTGCTTATGTACGGATACAGGAAGAGGCTTAGGGGCAAAGAAAGGAGGTTGAAGTAAAAGCCTCCGCCCCTGACCTTTAGGGGACTGTATTCGATATAAAAATGTTCCGGGAATTTGATACCGGAAAGGAAAGAAAGGAAATTATGAAACACACATTCAAGAAACTGTTTTCTGTTCTTGCGGCGTTCATGATGGTGGTTGGTCTTGGACTGACGACTGTGAAGGCTGAAGAGACTGGGACTATTACAGTAGAGAACGCCCAGCAAAATACTACCTATACCTTATATAAGGTATTAGATATTGAATCATCTGGAGCTGCAGTGTCTTACTATACACAAGAAAAGACTGTAGCTGATGCTTTCGCAAATGCAAAAGTAGGTGAGAAATCACTGTTTGTTGTTAATGGTCCCGATGGACAGTCACGGTATAACGTTTCGATAGCAGATGGTGTAACTGATCCAGAGGCTCTTGCTTGGATTAAAACAAACATTGCTACCGGATCCGTAGGAACGAATGTAGCAGAAAAGATTACAGAAGATGGTCAAACCACTGTTGTATTCAATAAAATTGCTTCCGGATATTACTATGTAACAACAAGCAATGGCTCTGTTGTAACCATTACCAATGCAGATAACACAGTTCGAATTGAAGATAAAAACGAACACGAACCCACAGTTCCGGATGATGGTTTAAAACAACTGGTTGGTGAAAATGGTAAGGTTACTTCTTCTGCTCAGATTGGAGATACGAAGAACTATAAGATTGCTTTCACAGCAACGAACTACACTGGCTCGGGTGATGATCTGACTCAGATTACAAAATATGTAGTGACTGACACTCCGACTGGTATTGCCTACAACAACGATTTTGCGGTTAAAGTTGGCAACACCACACTTACAAAGGTTCAAGGTACAGCTACTGAAAAAGGTACTTACTCCATGTCCACAGATGCTGAAACAGGTGCCGTAACATTCACGATTCCCTGGGGAAAGGCTGCAGTAGCAGCTACCGGAGATACCGAAGGAAAACCTGCAGAGAGTTTCTATGCCTCTCCTTCTGATGTAAAGATTACCTATTCGGCTACAGTTACTACTGAAGATGTAGCTGTAAAAAACCATGCTTCTCTTGTTGTAAACAGCGGCGAGCCGATTAAAGGAAACGATGTAACCATCGATACAGCGAGAATTCAGATTAAAAAGTATATTACTGGAACAGAAGAGTTCCTTGCTGATGCTGAGTTTAAGCTGATGAAGGGTAATGATGAAGTTAAACTGCTGCAGGATGAGGACGGTACATATTATGTAGCTCCTGCAGTTAAAAATGGAGAAGAAACTCCGGAATATGCAACCCTGAAATCCAATGCTACAGCGGCTCTCGTTGTTCGTGGTTTGGACCCCAAAGCATCTTATACCATTCAGGAAACAAAGGCTCCGGCAGGTTATAAACTTGATCCTGAAGTGAAAAATGTGGAATTTACTGCAGGCGATGCAAACACTGTTCGGTTTACTCTGTCAGTTTACAACGAAGCTGGTTCTTCGCTGCCTTCTACAGGTGGTATGGGTACAACCGTTCTCTACACAATAGGTGGCGCATTGGTAGTGGGTGCTGCAATCATCCTGATTACCAAGAAAAGAATGGCTGCTTAATTACCGCATATTGATTCAGTAACTTGCTATTGGAACATTGTTCCAATGGCAGGGAGAGTTCTGCATGAAAAACTATATTAAAAAGAATTGGTCAACGATTCTTCTGGTATTGGTCTTTGCGGCAGGACTGTCCCTGCTGTTGTATCCGACAGTAGCTGACTGGTGGAATAACCTTAATTCTTCATATGCTGTGAGTGACTATCAGAATAATGTGGCTAAATTGTCTGATGAAGAATATGCAAGAATATTTGAAGAATCTGAAATCTATAACAACGATCTCCTGAAGGAACCTAACCGATTCAATCCAACCGATTCTATGCATGAGCGTTATCAATCGTTGTTGGCGGTTGGTGAAGAGAATTCGAGAATGATGGGTATATTAAAAATTCCATCTATTCGGGTAAATCTTCCTATTTATCACGGGACGGAAGAGTCTGTTCTGAAGTCTGCGGTTGGTCATATTGAAGGTTCATCACTACCTATTGGTGGTGAATCCACTCATACGATTATTTCGGGTCACCGCGGTTTGCCTTCAGCAAAGCTACTGACAGATTTGGATAAGTTGGAAGAAGGGGACTATTTCACAATCACAGTTCTGGATGATACCTGTACCTACATGGTTGACCAGATCAAGATTGTAGAGCCGGAAGACTTTACATATTTGCAGATTGAGCCTGGGGAGGATCTGGCAACACTGGTTACCTGTACTCCATATGGCATCAATACCCATCGTCTGCTGGTCCGTGGTCATCGTGTGGATAATCTGCCGGATGATTTCATCAATACACGGAATGAGGCGATGCTGATTGACAACAAGCTCGTGGCGCTGTTTATTGCTGTTCCTGTTCTGATAGCGCTGTTTGTCTGGGTCATGGTTAGAGGACGGAAGAAGAAAGTTTAGAAAGTTGAGGGAAGCTTATGAAGGGAATGTTGAAAAGGCTGTGGATCCTTCTGCTGATACCGCTGTTTGCAACTATGCCGGTGATGGCACAGGATATTGATTTGAGTGAGCGGGGATCACTGACGATTTCATTCAATGGTCAGTATCCGCTGGAAGGTTCATCCTATGCAATCTGGCAGGTGGCAACGATTGGTGTGTCTGAGACGAGTCCATATGAATATCAGAATGCGCCTGGGTTTGAAGGAATCCGGTTCCATTTTACGGAGCAGGATCTGAACTATTGGGATGCGGATGAGTCCCGTCCTCTGATTGAGTTTGTGGGGGACTTTATTGATCAGAATCAGCTGCGTCCTTATGCAACGAGGACGATTGGAGAGTCCAATACAGTTACCTTTGCGGATCTGCCGCTGGGAATTTATTATGTGCGACAGACAGAACTGGGAGAAGCCGGGTATGTCATGACTTCGTATTTGGCAACAATTCCAGATGAGTCCGGCAGTTATGATGTGACTTCTTTCGGGAAGACAGACCCGTACAGGAATGAAGAACCGAATAAGCCTGGCAAGAAGGATCCTCCTGCGGGAAAAGAACCTTCAAAGCCTTCCAAGGCAAAGACGGCGGCTGAGATGCAGCAGGATCAGTTCCTGTTGCTGGCAGGGGTTTCTCTGAGTGCTTTGGCATTGATTATGCTGTGGAAGCGGAAGAAGGAAGCGGCATAGCGGATCTGATTCAGATAAAATTTGTATTGAATAAAACAAACAAGGGCGCCAGTCTCCTTTTCAGGAGAATCTGATGCCCTTGTTTTGCATATAGGACTACAAAAATAGGGTACAAATGGGATTGGATTTCCGAAATTTGTACCCTATTTCCATTCGCTCGTATAGGTTTGCCATCAATCAATTCTCTTCCAGCAGTGCTCTTTCAGAAACTTCCGGATTGATTCTGTGTCTCTTCCTTCGTAGTACTGAATCAGAAGGTTTTTGAAAATATCCACTTTCTCCTCGGGAATTGTTAATAATCCACTGCCGCTGGATATCAATAGATGATTGGCAAAGATGACTGCAGCCCGTTTATTGCCGTCAATGAAGATCTGAGTTTTCATGCAGTACAAAAGCAAATCAATCGATCTGTCTATGACTGTTTTTTCTGATTCAACGATTGCCTGTATGGATTCAAGGACTATGGTTTTGATTGGCAGGGAAGGAATATAAGACGATCCTTTGATAGAGACTGGAACACTCCGTATTTCGCCTCCATTCAAGTAAAAGCCTTCATTTATCATGGAAGCCAGTACTGACAATAAGGACAGGGTGGTCGGTACCTGAAGCACATCTGGATCAAGTATGAATTCCCATGCATGTTTCAAATTCAGGATTTTCTGGATGTCAGAGGCTTTCATTCCGCTGACAATTCGATTTTCCAGAATATCTTCAGTTTGCGGAAATGTGGTTGCAACTCCTTCCAGAATGGCCTGGTCATAGATACTTTCTTTGATATGTGCCCTGGCAAAGTCCAGATTCCTGATCACCACCGGCAAAAGCTCATTTTCCTGATATCCCAGGCTGGCAAGTCTGCTTCGGATTGTCCGGATTTCTTTCTTCAGGCGGCGAGATTCTCTGTTGTCTCTGACCAGCATCTGATACAAATCATCCGAATAAGGGCCAACGTAGGTAGAGGTGTTGCGGGAACCGACACGGGACCTGACATATAAGTATTTACGGCCATGTGAAGTCTTGGTTTCGGGACTACCGGGATATGGAATCAGATGCAATCTGGCTTCCAGATCAGCTTTTTGCTGAATCAGGTTCATAATTTCTGTTACTTCGTTGTTTTGTGGCAAATTCAAATCTCCTTTCTATGGCTGTGACTGACTTAAAAATAGTCAGGTTTGATCCGTATATAGGAATTATCGCAAAAATAGGGTACAAATTGAACTGAAAATCTCTAATTTGTACCCTATTTCTTTTTATCAGGGTACACCGTTACCAATTTGAAACTCGGTGGTTTTTGAAGTTTCCGGCAGATAAAGCAGAAAACCAAGCAGATAGCCATATCATTCAGGGACGATATCCGGGGTTGCAACGAAGAAAACAGGCGTCAGACCCCTTTCAGATAGGGGCTGACGCCTGTACTGTTCAACGATTGGGTAGATAGCAGATTCTGTGCATACATGCAGACAGCTCACAGCAATCTGGGCTGCATATTCCTGTACTGCGCCA
Organism: uncultured Faecalibaculum sp.; assembly: GCF_910588395.1. GTDB lineage: Bacteria > Bacillota_I > Bacilli_A > Erysipelotrichales > Erysipelotrichaceae > Faecalibaculum. Next base: position 33,860 of record NZ_CAJUPA010000014.1, read on the forward strand.
GTTCAGCCTTCAGTCTCTTGTTCTCATCAATTCTTTCTGTGAGAACGTGTTTCTGTCTGGCAATGATTTCATCGTTTGTGGCTATGGCTTCATCCAATTCTGCAAGTTTTTTGCGGGCGTGATCGAGTTCATGCCATGCAGTTGAGACTTCCTGCTTCTGCTCGCTGTTTAAACGGTACCAGCAGGCTGCAACAAAGTCGTCTTCAAACATAGGATCCGATGTTGTCATTTTTGTTTCTCCTTTTATAACGGAACAGAAGGAAATAACTGAATGTCTCTGCCGCCATAGAGAATCAGGTCCGGTTCATGGATAAATGCCTGTTTCTGCACTGTACCAGTTCAGCCTCCAGTTTTGCATTCTCATCATTCAGCAGGGAGACTCTGTTTTCCAGTTCTGTAATCTCATCAGTCTGTTCTTCAAGTCTGCTCTGTCTGTTTGTGATCCTGTCTTTTGTATCCTGAAACTCCTGTCTCAGACGCAGGACCTCTTTCTTCTGTTCTTCACCGATATACCACTCGAGGGAATCATAGTAGGCATTTACGGCGTCAATTGTGGACATGGCCATTCTCACACCCCCCCTTTTCCATAAACTCAAGCACCTGCTCTTTACTGTCACTTCTATTTATCTGAATTGTGTCATTTTTGAAGCGAAAATACAAACAGGATATCAATCATTTTTCTTCATTCACAGGCGAATGTTCCCACAAAAAAATAGGGTACAAATCTGGAAAACTCCTTTAAATTTGTACCCTATTTTTTTCCAGCCTTCGCTACTGGCTATCACCATCCACACAATCTGCCTGTTTAATCTGCAGCAGATAAAGCGGATAATCAGGCAGATCGCTCTATCGTCCGCGGACGATAGGTGCTTTTATCAATATTCCGCTGAAAGCCTTCTCTCATCTCCTGCCCTGTCCTCCATCATCAGTATCCGCTGACCCTTCCTTACCCCAGTGGTGCGGGATGGAACAGAAGTCATTCAAAATAATGTATATTCCTTGACTGGCGCAGGGGAACGGGTATGATGGGAGTGTAAATATAAAATATTTTGTACATTCAGACCGCAGAGGTCTTCTCTCTTTCCGGAAAATATACAAAATATTATATATTCAATGCTTCAAGGAGGTATCCATGGACCGATTTCAGCTTCTCCTGTCTTCGGGAGTCATCACAGAGCAGACCTGCGAAAAAGCCGTCAGGATCCAGAACAGTCTGGCAGACCGGTTTGCGCAGGAAGAAGCCCTGGACATGTTTGTCACACACTATGCCATGGCTCTGGAACGCCAGAACCGTCAGGAAATCATCAGTGGTCCGGACCAGGCTGTATTCAGCGAAATCGTCCGGAGCGCGCATTACCCCCAGGCCTGCAGTCTGCTGCAGGAACTCGATGACCTGACGCAGTCTGAGTTTCCGGAACCGGAACAGCAGTTCATGATCATGCATCTGGTCACTCTCATTGACCGGAACAGCTGAAACCAGCAGGGAGGATTTATGTTCAATTACATCATTGCCGCACTGATCGGCGCCATGTCCGCCATTCTGGCGAACAGAAACATCGCGGTGTACAACGACGGGTTCCGTCCGGTGTACACAGAATACCTGAATGGCCGCATGGACCGGAAAGCCCTGGCTGCCACATCCTTTGCGGTGAGCATCGGCCTGATCATCGGGTTCGCCTTCACCAACTCCATTGCCATGGGCATCGTGATCATTCACACCTATCTGCTTATGGGTGACATTATCGGCACCTGGTTCCCGGACAACAAAAAAGGTCTGATCCTGTCTGCCGTAGTCGGCGCACTGTGGGGTGTGCTGGTGGTGGCTTTCATGTCTTCCATCCAGGCGTTCTTCTCGGCGCTGCCGGTGAACTTCCTGACGCAGCTGGCGGGTGTGGCGGATTATGTCGTGACCACCTTCGCGGTGTTCCCGGCTCTGGTGGTCGGCTATCAGTGCGGTGTGAAGAAAGGTCTGATCACCGCGGCGATCACGCTGGCGACTTATCTGCTGATTTCCCGCTTTGGTGTGTTCCAGGTGGGTGACTTCACCCTGGCGCTGAACGGCGAAGGCATGGCTATGCTGGCGGGTACCATCACCATGATTGTGTTCGCGGTCAAAAACAAAACCGATGCTGCGGAAACCGGGCTCACCAACATCTTCAGCACGAATATCGATGCGATCAAAAAGCACTGGATCCTGTTCTGCATCACCGGCGGTCTGCTGGCCTGCGCAGCCAGTCAGTGTTTCCTGACAACGGATGTCATCTCCGGTCCGCTGGCCATGCAGGGCTCCTTCGGCCAGGCAGCGCTGGTGGCACTGGTCCGGGCCATCGGCTATGTGCCGCTGGTGTATACAACGGCGATCGTGACCGGTGTCTTCTCCCCGGCTGGTTCCTACTTCAGCGTGGCGGCTGGTCTCTTCGTGGCGGCCATGGGGCTGTCGGCTCCCATGGGCGCACTCACAGCCTTCATCTCCGGTGCCCTGGTAATGGGACTGGAAGTTCTGCTGCTGGGTGTGATCGGCGGTCTGCTGGACAAGTTCCCGGCGCTGCGGGAACTGGGTGACTACATCCGGGATGCCATGTCCAAGATTCTGGAACTGGCCCTGCTGGTGGGCGGCTTCACCTCTTCCTTCGCCATCATGAACGAAGTGGGCATGGGTGCGCTGGGCCCCATGACGGTGATGATCGTCTGGATGCTGAACAAAACGGCGAAAAAACCGGTGCTCATGCCCCTGGCGGTGGGTCCGGTGGTGGCCATTGCCCTGGGCATCATTGCCAATGTGATCATGGTCCTGGGACTGGGCGTGGCTGCCTGATCTGAGGGCAGGACAGTGCTCCTGCGGGACTATATTCGAAATTCATATCCGTAAAACAGAAACAGGAAAAGACCGGCAGAAACAGATGGACCGGTACAGGCATACATACAGAAAGACGAACAAGGAGGTATGAAACATGCTGAGAATCGTGGTGGGGGGCGCCCTGAACAAAAACGAAAACGCGGCGCTGATCGAACAGTACGGACAGAACCAGGTGGAGGTGAAGGTCATGGGTGACCTTCAGGCGGCCATGGCGCTGAAAAACGGCGAAGCAGACTACTATTTCGGTTCCTGCCAGACAGGCGCCGGCGGCGCGCTGTCCATGGCCATTGCCCTCAATGGCATGAGCAAGTGCATTCCGGTGGCCATGGTGGGCAAAGTGCTGGATGACGCCGAGATCGCTGCGGCGATCGCCCAGGGCAAGACTGCCTTCGGCTTCGTCCCGGAAGCCGCTGCCACGGTGATTCCGGTGATCATGGGCGAGCTGCTGAAATGAGCCGTATTAGAACCTGCGCGAAGAAGACACTGCTGGCGCTGAAAAATCCCGCCGGTTCCGTGCAGGAGGTGTTTGAGAACGCCCTGGATGCCATTGAAGAAGACAACGGCTGTCAGTACATGGGCGTCAAGAATGTCCGGCAGATCCCGATGGACTTTGTCCGGGATCTGGAATCGAAGGGATTTGTCCTGCACACCCTGGATGCCCACAGCCACAATGGCCGCGCCGTGGACTACGCCCTGCGCAATCCCATCACCGGGCAGCCCATGACCGGTTCTTCCAGCGGCACGGCAATCAATGTGTTTCTGGGAATCAACGATCTGGGCATTGGCACAGATGGCGGCGGTTCGGTGCTGGCACCGGCTCTGGCGGTGAACTGCTTTGGCTTCATTTCTCCGCTGATGGCGGAAGAAACCATGAAGCAGTACACAAAGCAGTCCACGGACGGCATCGCCTTCTACCCGTCTCTGGGGTTTGTCACGGCGGAGTATCCCACCATGACCAAGGCCATTGACGCAGCTCTGGACCTGCAGCCTGCTGCGGAAGGGGCAAAGACAGCCTGTCTGCAGGCTTCCCCGGCCTTTGCGGCCCGCGCCGCTGTGAAACCCGGTGCCATTGTGGAGGTCCCGGCAGCAGGCAGCGACCGGAATACCCTGATTGAATTCCTTGACCGGCAGCTGCCAGCCTGCGATGTCTTCGCGGACTGGGAAGAAAAGATCGACTTTCACGGACTGGGGGATACGGTGTTCGGGCACTTTGACCCGGAAACCGCAGATATTCAGAGCCGCAGCGGCAAGGGACTCATCCGGGTGGCGAACATGGTGAAGGCCACGGCGCTGACCATTCCCGCCACAGAGCTCTCCAGCGGCTTCACGCTGTACTGCGAATCGAAGCCGGAGAAAATCCGGAAACTGCTGGCAGTGGCGACGCAGCTGCTGCCAAAGGAAGATGCCCTGGTGCAGCGGTATTTCCGGGATCCGGTTCCGTATTTCGAGAAAGGCTTTGTATGGAATCACTGATTCATGACGGGACCATGATGCATGAACACATGCATCTGGATCTGTCCCGGATCAAGCAGGATCCGGATACATGTCTGGACTGTCATGACCAGACGCTGCAGGAACTGCGGCAGCTCCGGGAAGCGGGGATCACCCGGATCCTGGACGTGACCAACCTGGGCATGGGACGGGATCTGGACCTGCTGCGGTGTCTGGAAGAGGAATCCGGCGTGACCATTGTCCGGTCCACGGGCTTCTACAAAGACCCCTTCATTCCCGATGAATGGCAGGATGCCACGGCAGAGGAAATGGCCGCGGCCATGGTTCGGGACATTCAGGAGGGAAACGCCACGGTGATCGGGGAAGTGGGCACTTCCCGGAATGAATGGACGGAAAACGAGCAGAAGCTCTTTGATGCCGCCCTGCTGGCCCATCAGGCCACCGGGGCTCCCATCTACACCCACACCACCCTGGGGACCCTGGCTCTGGAACAGGCGAAATTCCTGACAGAACACGGTGCCGATCCGAAGAAAGTCGTCATCGGTCATGTGGATCTTGCCGGGGATCTGGACACGATCCGGCAGGTGCTGGATACCGGGGTGACGGTGGGCTTTGACACCGTGGGCAAGACGAACTATCTCCCGGATGAAACCCGGGTGCAGATGCTCCGGCAGCTGGAAAAGGAAGGGCGCACGGACCAGATCGTGCTGTCCATGGACATCACCCGCCGGTCTCAGCTTGCCGACGCAGCCGGGCCCGGGTACCGGTACCTCATGGACGGGTTTGTGCCCATGCTGCTGGCTGCAGGGATGCAGGAAGAGACCATCCGGCAGATGCTGGAAACGAATCCCGACCGGATTCTGGGAAGGAGACAATCATGAAAACCTGGCCACTGGAGAGCATGACCCTGGCGGAAGCCAAAGAAGCGCAGTTCGGCATGACGGATGCCATCTGCCGGGCGTTCCAGGGACACGAGAGCCTGACCCGGGGAGACCTGGGTGTGGTGCCGGGGCTGAACAAGCCCGTGACCACCGTGAAAGCCGAACAGGCCATTGCGGATTTCTTCGGCACGGAAGCCGCAATCCTCGTGCGGGGATCGGGCACCGGCGCCATCCGCTACGCACTGTTTGCCGCGCTGAATCCCGGTGACACGCTGCTGGTGCACAAGGCGCCGGTGTACAGCACCACGGATACCAGCATCCGGATGCTGGGACTGAAGACTGTGGAGGCGGATTTCAACGACCTGGCGGACATCCGCCGGGTGATGGAGGCCCATCCGGAAATCCGGGGCGCCCTGGTGCAGTACACCAGACAGGTGCCTGCGGACCGCTATGACATGGAAGAGGTCATCCGGACCATCAAAGACTGCCGGGACATCCCCGTGATCACCGATGACAACTACGCGGTGATGAAAGTCCGGAAAAACGGCACCCAGTGCGGTGCGGACCTGGCCTGTTTCTCCACCTTCAAGCTCCAGGGCCCGGAGGGAATCGGCTGCATTGTGGGGAAGAAAGACTTCATAGACAAGCTGGTGGCGGAGCATTACTCCGGGGGCTGCCAGACCCAGGGATGGGAAGCGCTGGAAGTGCTCCGGGGCCTGGTGAATGCACCGGTGGCCCTGGCGGTGCAGGCGGAAGTGAACGAACAGCTGGTGCAGGATGTGCGGCAGCTGGCAGGCGTGAAGGACGCCTTCCTGGCCAATGCCCAGTCCAAGGTGCTGATTGTGGAACTGGAAGAGCCCCGGGCACAGGCAGTGATCCGGGAAGCGGAAAAACTGGGGGCGCTGCCCAATCCGGTGGGCGCCGAATCCAAGTATGAACTGGCGCCGATGTTTTACCGGGTATCCGGCACCTTCCGGCAGGAAGATCCGACCCGGCTGGACCGGATGATCCGGATCAATCCCAACCGCAGCGGTCCGAAGACCATTCTCCGGATCCTGGAAAGCGCGCTGCAGGCTGACCCGGACTGAAGCCGGAACCGCCGGAGGCAGAACAGGCCCCGGCAGCGCGAAGCGCCATTGGCAAAGGGAAGCAGACAAGATCAGAGAAACAGTGGGGAAAACGATATGTTCCTGAAACAGACAGTGAAAAGAAATCCGATGCTGGTGGAAACGGGATTTGATTTGATGAGAAACAGCCGGATTCTTCCGGATACCTATGTGGTGGACACGGATGCCTATCTGGCGAATGCCGCGAAGATCCTGGCGGAGGGAAAACGGCAGGGGGTGGATCTGTACTTCATGCTGAAGCAGACCGGGCGCAATCCCTGGCTGGCCCGGGAGCTGGTGAAGCTGGGGTACGCCGGGGCTGTGGCGGTGGATTTCCGGGAGGCCCGGATTCTGATGGACCACGGGATTCCCATCTGCAATGTGGGGCACCTGGTGCAGTGTCCCCGGGGGTTTCTGAAGGAGATCGTGGCGTATGAGCCGGCGTACATGACGGTGTTTTCCCTGGAGAAGATCCGGGAGATCGACCGGGAGGCGGCGGCGCAGGGGAAAACCATGAAGCTGCTGCTGAAGGTAGTCCAGGACCAGGACATGCTGTACAGCGGGCAGACGGCGGGGTTCAGTCTGGATGAACTGCCGGCGCTGCTGGATGCCCTGGACAAACTGGAGCATGTGCAGGCAGCGGGCGTGACGTCCTTTCCGGCGTTCCTGTTTGACGAAGCCCGGGGACAGATTGAGCCGACGCACAACCTGGAGACGCTGGCGAAAGCCCGGCAGATCCTGGCGGACAGGGGCATCGAAGAAATCAACGTGAATGCCCCTTCTGCGACTTGTGTGCGCACGTTGCAGGCAATGAAGGGCTATCCATTCATTTCCAGTGCGGAACCCGGGCATGGACTGTCCGGATCCACGCCGCTGCATGTCGTCAGCGACGAGCCGGAGATCCCGGCAGTGGTGTATATGAGCGAGGTCTCCCACAACTTCCGGGGTCACAGCTACTGCTATGGCGGCGGTCACTACCGCCGATCCCATGTGCATGAAGCCCTGGTGGGGCCGTGTCTGCAGGAAGCGGTGTACTGCCGGGTGCAGCCGCCGCAGCCGGAGTGCATTGACTACTATTTCGAGCTGGAGAAGGAAATGCCGGTGTCCGATCCGGTGTGCATGGCATTCCGGCATCAGATCTTTGTCACCCGGAGTCACGTGGTGCTGGTGAAAGGCATTGGGCGGGGTGAGCCGGAGATCATTGGCGAGTACGACAGCCAGGGGAGGAAACTGGCATGACCGGGCGGTTTGTGGTGATTGTGCTGGATGGATTCGGGATGCAGGCCATGGCGGATGCAGCCCGGGTGCGGCCGGGGGATGAAGCCAGCAGCACCCTGGGCAGCATTCTGCAGGATTTCCCGGATCTGAAGCTGCCGAATCTGGAATCCCTGGGGCTGATGAATGCCTTCGGGCGGGAGAGCGCGCAGATGAAATTCGCGCCCGGTGCACTGTACGGCCGGAGCGAGCTGATGCACTTCGGAGCGGATACGTTCCAGGGGCACCAGGAGATCATGGGAACAAAACCCCGGAAGCCGGAGATCCACAACTTCCAGCAGAAGATCGATGAAATCGAACAGGCACTGCAGGAAGCCGGTCATTCAGTGGTGCGCCGGGGCACACCCGGGCTGCAGTATCTGGTGGTGGATGGCGCCTGCACGGTGGCGGACAACATCGATTCGGATCTGGGCATGGCCTACAACTGCACAGCGCGGCTGGATGCAATGCCCTTTGAGAAGCTGATGGAGATCGGTCATGTGGTCCGGGCCCATGCCCAGGTGGGTAGGGTGATTGCCTTTGGCGGTACGGGGAATACCATTGACGACATTCTGGCGGCGGAAGAGATCCGGGAGGACCGGTACATCGGGCTGCTGGCATCGAAGACCGGATCCTATGACCAGGGATACGAGTGCCGGCACTTGGGATACGGTGTGGATCCGGCGGTGCAGGTTCCTTCGATTCTCGCTGGGGCAGGGATCCCGGTGTCGCTGTTTGGCAAAGTGGCGGACATTGTTCACAACGAAGCGGGGAAGTCGGTGTCCATGGTGGACACAGCCGAAGTGCTGGAGCTGACCAGACAGGAGCTGGAGACGATGGAGACAGGGTTCATCTGCACGAATGTGCAGGAAACGGATCTTGCGGGTCATGCGCAGAACGCTGCCCGCTACAAAGAGGTGCTGGAAACAGCGGACAGAAAGCTGGGAGAGATCCTGGCAGCGCTGAAGCCCGGGGACGTTCTGGTGGTGATGGCCGACCATGGCAATGACCCGGATATCGGTCACAACCGGCATACCCGGGAAAACGTCCCGCTGCTGATTGCCGGCGGCAGCCGGCCGGGCTGCATCGGGCTGCGGAAGACGCTGTCGGATGTGGGAGCCACGGTATGCGACTGGTTCGGTGCACCGGCGCCGGAGAACGGCACGTCCTTTCTGCGGTACATCCGATGGTCAGACTGAAGAGCATCCGGGGCGGTGAGTCCCGGAGAAATCTCCCTGCTGCTGCGGCACCAGGGAGATTTTTGCGGTTTTACGACAGGAGTCCGCAAGGCGGGAGAACAGAAGGAGGGCAGCATGACTGCTGAGGACAGACAGGGAAGAGTTGGATACGCGGGGAGTCAGGGAGAACTGGCGGCCCGCACGGCGGTGCTGGCGGGGCGGCTGCTGCTGGAAAACGGCGGGGAGACCACCCGCACGGAGGATACCATGCGCCGGATCTGTCAGGCGGCGGGGGCTCAGGTCACGGATTCCTATGCCACTCCGGGCATGCTGATGGTGTCCTTCACCTGGCAGGGGCAGATGATCCACAACATGAAGCGCACGACCCCTGGCGGTACGGATCTGGAAAAAATCCAGGCGGTGAACGGGGTGTCCCGGCAAATCTGCCAGGGGACCATGACGATGCTGGAAGGCTATCGACGGCTGCAGCGCATAGCCCTGTCCGGTCCGGTGCCGCTGATGCGGCGGATGATGGGAGCAGCTCTGGCGGGCTGCGGGTTTGGGCTGGTGTTTTGTCAGAATGTGCCGGAGGCTCTGGCTGCGGGCGCGCTGGCACTGGCGGCTTCCGGTGCCGCAGCCTGTCTCTCCCGCTTTTCCGAATCCTTCCGGGTGTTTGCGGTGAGCGGGCTGATCACGCTGGCAGCCAGACTGTGTCTGCCGGCGGGTCTGCGCCCGGATCCGGTGATTCTGTCCGCGCAGATGATCCTGGTGCCCGGGATGATGTTCACCACGGCCCTGCGGGACTTTGCAGCGGGGGACACCCTGTCGGGACTGAGCCGCCTGGCCTGCGCGCTGCTGACGGCAGTGGTGACGGCCCTGGGCAACATAGCGGCGCTGGCGCTCACGGGAGGCATCGGATGAGGTGGCTGTATACGCTGACCGGAGCCTTTCTGGGTTCTCTGGGATTTGGATGTCTGTACGGGCTGACGAGCCGCAAACTGTGGCTGGCAGCCCTGACGGGGCTGGGCGGGCAGCTGGCCTGTTCGCTGGTGCAGGCGGTCTGGCCCAATGACTGTCTGTCCATGCTGGCGGGTTCGCTGTGTGCCACGCTGTTCTCCGAAGGGCTGGCCAGGAAACTGAAAACCCCCGCCGCGGCATTTCTGGTCTGCGCCCTGATTCCCCTGGTGCCGGGCCGCGGCATCTATGAAACGCTCCGGCTGTGGATCCTGGCCAGTCCGGAAGCCGGGATGTGGGCCAGAACCACGTTCCTCCAGGGGTGCGGCATTGCGGCCGGGTGTCTGGTGGCGGCGGCGCTGGTGAAAACCTGGAAGCCCCGGGGTGCCGGTACCGCCTCCTGAGCCCGGGGGCCGCTATCGGCAGGGGCAACACTTACACTAATTGAGATAAAAGATACAAATCAGAGGGAAATGCGCATGGATTATGCGCTATAATGAATGAGCTGAAAGGAGACAGACAATGAAAGCATTCAAGCGGATTCTGCTGACTGCGGGACTTGTCCTGTCTGCCATCCAGAGTGCCGGCGTCATGCCGGTATCCGCCGAACAGACCGCTGCCCAGGCTCCGATCCTGGCCCAGTCTCAGGAAACGGAGTCGGCGATCAGCAGGCTCAGTGAAGGCACTGTCTTCGCTGTACCCGCTGCGCAGGAAACCCAGGCACCGGTGCCGGTGCGGCAGGAAGCCCCTGCCATCAGGCGGCTGCCGGACTTTTCCAATGACGCCATGTGGAAACATTCCCCTTCCCCCTACAACATTCCGTCCCTCTGGGGTCAGTGCACCTGGTTTGCCTGGGGGCGGTTCATGGAAATCTATGGCTATGACCCGGGGTTCCGGGGCAACGGCTATGAATGCGTGGATCAGCTTCTGGCTGCGCATCCGGACAAATTCACCAGAGGCGACACCCCCACAGGCGGAGCTCTGTTCTCCAGCTACAATCACGTGGGGTTCATCCTGGAGGTGGACGGCGATAGCTGGACGATTCAGGAAGGCAACCTGGATCAGGTTTCGAATCCCGACTGGGAGACAGCCATTCAGGACTGGCGGACAGTGACAATGACCAGAGACGAATTCATGGCCCAGACAGGCGCGGTGTGGTTCGCCAATCCGGTGAGTCCCGTCACATTCAGCAAAGAATAAAGAATCAGGAAACAAGGCAGCGCCGGGATCCAGCAGGGAACCGGGGCTTTTTTTGTGGCCTTTAGAGATAACGGCATGAATTTGAGCCGGATATAAAATGGAAATCTTTTACCAAAAAAGAACTGGTCACATTAATGTGACATTTTCACGACCTCGAGAAAAGGGGATAAATGATACCTTCCTTTTCTCATAAGAAAGCGCTTGCGGATAGCTGGTACGATACGGGTGTCAAAAAAAGAAAGGACGAGATACTTATGAAAATTGCTGCTGTGGCGGCATGTACCAGCGGGATAGCACACACGTACATTGCCAAGGAAAAACTGATTCGGGCTGCCGAGTCCATGGGACACACGATTCATGTTGAAACCCAGGGAACCATAGGAACCGAGGATGAACTGACGACTGAACAGATTCGGGAAGCCGATATCATTCTTCTGGCTATTGATATTGCCATTACAGGAACCGACCGGTTCGAAGGAAAGAAAATTGTGAAAGTTCCCACCAATATTGCCGTGAAAGCTCCCAAGCAGCTCATGACGAAAATTGAATCTGAGCTGAAGAAAGGATGAGAACATGCTGAAGAAACTGGAACTGAAAAAACATGCACTGACAGCCATTTCATACATGCTGCCACTGGTTGTGGCTTCCGGCCTACTGATTGCCATCGGAAATCTGACAGGTGGCGGAGTCATTGAAGATTATTCAGCTCCCTATACCTGGAGTGATGCTCTGACAAGCCTTGGCGTTATGGGAATGGGGCTGCTGCCTCCGTTCATCGCCGGTTATGTTTCCTTCTCCATTGCCGACCGTCCCGGTTTGGCCCCTGGCTTCCTCATGGGCTGTATTGCCAAAGAAATCGGAGCCGGCTTTCTGGGCGGAATGCTGGGCGGATATCTTGTTGGCTACTTTATCCTGTGGCTGAAACACATCATCAGAGTGCCAAAGTGGGCAGAAGGTCTGGTACCGATGATGATCATTCCGCTGATATCTTCTCTGGTCTGCGGCTTGCTGATGTTCTTTGTGATTGGTGTGCCAATTGTATGGCTGACAAACTGGCTGACTGAATTCCTCATGGGAATGCAGGGAGCCTCACGATTTGTGTTCGGAGCGATTATGGGGGCCATGGCTTCTTCTGATTTTGGCGGTCCGATCAACAAAGTTGCTTCTCTGTTTGCAGATGGGCTTCTGCTGGAAGGCATTCAGCAACCGGAAGCAATCAAAGTATGCGCAAGCATGGTTCCTCCGTTTGGCGTGAGCTTCTGCTGGCTGCTTTCCAAGATTTTCCACAAGCCGAAATTTTCCCAGGCTGAAGAAGACAATATTGCTGTGGCATTTCCCATGGGTTTGTGCATGATCACCGAAGGGGTTATCCCCATTGCCATGAACGATATCATCCGTGTGGTTGTGTCCTGCTGTACAGGTGCAGCAGTTGCCGGAGGGCTCCTGATGACATGGAACGTGGGTTCGCCGGTTCCCTCTGGTGGCGTCTTTATCATCCCGGCAATGACCAACCCGCTGCTTTTCACTGCCGCTTTGCTCATTGGTTCTGCTATTACCGGCGTCGTTCTGTTTATCCTGAAAAAGAAGCCATCCGAAGCTGAAACTGAGGAAGTGGAAGAGGAAATGGATTTGTCGGATATCCACATTGACTGATCTGGTAACCGTATGCTTGTATCCATGAAAAATATGCTGCGGCGTGCGCAGAAAGAAAACTTTGCCGTGATGGCAATCAACTGCTTCAACCTGGAAACCATGAGAACTGTAATCCAGGCTGCTGAGTCTATGAGCTCTCCCATCATCATCAACATCCTCCAGGATCATCTGCTGCGGCATGGTGATCCGGAGATATACTCCTGGCTTGCTGCTCATCTGGCCAAAGCTTCCACAGTGGATGTAGCTCTGAATATGGATCATGGCAGAGATGCGGATCTTCTCAAAGCTGCACTGGATGCCGGATTCACCAGTGTCATGGCTGATTTTTCCGATATGAGTCTGGAGGACAACATACGGGCTACCCGTGAAATTGTAGAGTATGCCCATGAGAGGGGAGCCACAGTGGAGGCGGAACTGGGTGGCATCGGGGAGGCCTGTGGGCATCAGACGGATAATGCAATGAAAACAGATCCGGCGATTGCAGAACGGTTTGCCAGAGAAACCGGCATTGACTGTCTGACGGTTTCCTACGGATCCAGCCATGGGACATATCCGGAAGGATTTATTCCACCATTTGATATTGAAAGACTGAAGGAAATTCACACAGCTGTGGATATTCCCCTTGTACTTCACGGAGGCTCTGGCAGTGGACGAAAAAATATCGAAGAGTCTGTTGCAAACGGCATTTGTAAAATCAATGTCGGCTGTGACTTCATGAACGGATGCCGTGACGGGCTGGCAACAGCACTCGCGGAAGATCCTGCTATCAACTATTTTGAACTGATCCATGGTGCGGAACCGGCAGGTCAGGATGCAGTCCGTCAGTATATCTCCTGGGCTGGATCAGAAGGAAAAGCGGCGTAAAGCCCGGAAAGGAAAAATAACTATGCTGATGACAATGAACGAAATTCTAGCCCCTGCAAAAGAACATGGATTTGCTGTACCGGCATTCAACATTGGAAGTGACCAGCTGCTTAAGGCAGTCATGAGGGAAGTGGAAAAACTGGACTCGCCTGTGATTCTGGAGATGAGTCCGGATGAATTCAATTTTGTCGGGGATACACAAGTGCACGCCATGATTGAAGAGGCTCATAAATCACCGGTTCCGGTTGTTATTCATCTGGATCATGGAGATACTTATGAAACAGTATGCAGAGCCATTCAAGCAGGCATGACTTCTGTCATGATTGATGCTTCCAGGCTTCCTTATGAGGAGAATGTGGCGGTCACCAAAAAAGTGGTGGAAACTGCGCACAACTGCAACGTATCAGTGGAAAGTGAACTGGGAACCATCGGCTCCACCGGTAATTCCATTGAGGGAGGCACGGAAGGAGTTATCTACACCGTTCCGGAAGAAGCGAAGCAGTTCATTGAGGATACAGGAATCGATACATTTGCAGTAGCTATTGGTACAGCTCATGGTATCTATCCTTCAAACATGAAGCCTAAGCTGCGTATTGATATTCTCAATGAAATTACAGATCAGGTAAAAGTCCCTCTGGTACTGCATGGTGGTTCTTCCAATAAGGATGAAGAAATCCGGGAAGCTGTTAAAAACGGTATCTGCAAAATCAATATTTCCAGTGATATAAAGAAGGCATTCTATGATAAAACCCGTAAGGTACTTTCAGACCATCCCGAGTACAGAGAACCGCTGGAAATTTACCCGGAGCCCATGAAAGCCTGTGCTGAGGTGGTGAAAGAGAAATGCAGTCTCTTTGATTCCACCGGAAAGGCTTCTCTCTACCGATAAAAGCAAAGCGAAAGGAGTCAGTTATGAGTCAGACCGTTGTTGATTCAAATGTATTTGAAGTGTTGCGGATCCTTTTGAAAGAACGAACCGTCAGTGCATCCGGTCTGGCTTCATCTCTGAGTATTTCAGAAAAAGCGGTTCGGCTGCGGGTGAATCTGGCCAAGGATTTTCTGCAGGAGCAGGGATTGGGAACCATTGAAAAAAAGCCTAGAATCGGAATGACGCTGGTGGCTGATGTCAATCAGATACGTCAGATGGAAAATCTTCTGTCAGAGACACCCGTAATTTCTCTATGCGGTCACAACAGAGTCAATATGGTGATTTGCAGACTGTTTCTGTTGTCACAGGGACAGGCACTGACGACAAGACAGCTTGCTGATTCACTTTATCTTTCCAGTCCCACTGTCCTCAAAGCTGTCCGTGAAGCAAGGAAATATCTGGAGTCGACAGGTCTTCGCGTGATTAATGAACATGGACGAGGATTTTACCTGGAAGGACCAGAGAATGAATACCGAACGGCTTTTGCGGAGTTTATCCAGAATCGTCTGCCAGAGCAGGAATCAAAAGAGTTCCTTCAGCAGTATTTCTATGGTCTTGATCTGAATGGAATCATGAATGCCATTCAGCGGATTCAGCAGGAATGGAATTGCAAACTTTCCTCTGCCTCCTTTCAAAATGCTCTGATTCTCTGCGGGCTTGCCTGCCGTCGCCAGGGGCTGAAAACAAAACTGTATATTCCTCAGGAGGATGCGAGACTGCTGACACAGTACAGTGAGTATCTGTTCGCTGCTGAAATTCTGAAATCAGTGTCAGCGCTGACCGGAATAGAATTTCCAGAAGAGGAAATAATTTTTCTTGCCATCAGAATCATCTGTTTTGGATTTGTGAAACCCAGTGACAAGCAGCCTGTCTGGCAGTCGATTGAACAGTATGATGCGACCCTGGCAGAATTTGTAGATGAACTGGTAGATACTCTGTCGCAGATTCTGGAAAAAGATCTTTCGATGGACAAACAGTTTCGAGAGAGTCTGGCCTATCATCTGCGTTCAGCGGTATTCCGCCTGCGGCACGGTGATCAGCAGAAAAATACCCTTCTCCCATATATCCGTCAGGAGTACCGTCAACTGTTCAAAGTCAGCTGGTATCTGAGTCTCCTGTTCGAAAAACATTTTGGAATCCAGATTACCGAGGATGAACTGGGCTATGTGGTTCTGCTTATTCAGGCAGCCCTGGAGCGAAAGCGTTCATCCTGCACAGTGGCAGTTATCGCAGATTTTTCCCGCAGTTATGCAAGTCTTGTCTGCCAGCGGCTGCGAAAGTATCTTCCGGAAATCACAACCATTCATGTTGTAAGCCGGTATGATTCGACAGATCCGGATTGTCGGGATGCGGACTTTATTCTTTCCCGTGCTCCGATTCATCAGAAAGATTCCAGAATCATCATGATCGGGAATCTTCTGGAGGATCAGTACATGACTGAGCTGATGGAAAGGATTCGACAAGCACGGCTTGAGCGCCAAACTTCGGCTTGCCGGTTCTCTCCAATTTGCCATCCACTGTTTCATCCGGAGTTGATTTTCACCAAAGTGAAGATAGATACCAAAGAAAGGCTCCTGCAGCACATGTGCCGGGAGATGGAGCAGCTGGGATTTGTCAAAAGCGGGTTTTACGAGTCAGTAATGCAAAGAGAAAATCTTGTTTCAACCTATATAGGTGATAATGTCTCTCTGCCGCATGGAAATCCGGAATATGTGAACCAGTCCATAGTGGCAATTGCAGTGCTGGATCATCCTGTCTCCTGGGATGGAGAATCGGAAAGCGGTGTGGTCGTGCTTCTTGGGATGAAACTGTCCACCAGGGAAGACAAGAAAAGGACACAGGTGTTCTACAAGGAGCTGGTTGCTTTGCTGGAACAGAAGGATGAACTGGATAAACTGAAACAGATGGATTCAGCCTTCGACCTGTATACAAATCTGATCAAGTGAATATGACGGATGATTCACAGATAATGGATATGTGTTAAAGGAAATTTATATGAAAATGAATGATATTCTCGATGACAGAGTCATCGACTTGAATGCCCATGCAACGGACAAAGATGACATATTGACTCAGCTGTCCGGAAAACTGCAGAAGGCTGGTTATATAGACAATGCTGAAGAATTCAAGAAAGACATTTATCTGCGGGAAGCAGAGGGGTGTACTGGAATTGGCAGCTATATTGCAATCCCCCATGGAAAAAGCGATTCTGTCACAAATGTGGGTATTGCCATTGCCAAACTTGATGAAGAAATTGAATGGGAAACCCTGGATGGAAAAGGGGTTAAACTGGTCTTCCTGTTCGCTGTCAGCAATGATACGGCGTATGCCCGCAATCATATGCTTCTGCTGGCCGATATTGCCCGTAAACTCGGGAACGATGAGGCAGTGGAATCCATGCTGATGGCAAAGACAATTGATGATTTGCGAGCAGTTTTCGGCTGAAACGGCTAATTATGCTTGTGAGAGCTGAAAAATAAAAACAGCTGCCTTTAAAACCAGACCTGAATGATCTGGCTTAGAGGCAGCTGTTTTGCAGTTGCAGCCTGTGGAAATGTGAGAATGCCGGCTGCAGGGGCAGGAGACCGTGACAAGCCGGCATATTTGACGGCACCGTATGCCTGTGGGACACTGCAGACATGAAATACACAGTTGTCGATACACTGAACGATGTGCAGGCCCATGTCCGGGTTGCCGGACAGGATCGCCTGCGGGAAATCTTCCGCTTTCCCCGGGATCAGAAAGATGTCTTCGATCTCATGATGCAGGGAAAATCCATGCCGGAGGTGGAAGAATCCTGTCTCGAAGAAGCCCGGGCGCTGTCCCATGACCTGGACATGCTGCAGCTGGCCGGGCCGGAATCCCATCTGCTCAAGCCGCTGGAGTATGAAATCATGAAGATCCCCGGGGGCACCGGATGGCAGGTGGAGGTGCTGAAGCCCTGGCTGCTGCCGCTGTCTGTCTTCCGGCGCTACCACACCCTGACCCCGGCAGAAGAACGGATCCTGACCGGGCAGCTGACAGAAGCGCTGAGAGAAGCAAAAAAAGCCCGGCTGGAACTGGGCCGGGTGACGGACAGACATATTTATCTGACCGGAGAGAATCAGTTTGTGCTGGATGGATTTGACAAAGCGGGGGACCGGGATGACCTCTCGGATCTGGCGGATCTTGTCTGCGATCCGGCGCTGCGGGAAGAACTGCAGGGAAAACCGCTCTTCGGCTGAGGGCAGAATCAGTCTTCCGCTTCTTCCTCCTGCCCGTTTTCCCGGTTCCATTTCTGAATGGTCCGCAGAAAGGCATTGCCGTATTTCCGGAATTTCACATCCCCCACGCCCTGTACCCGAAGCATGTCGCTTTTCGTGCAGGGCTTTTTGGCAGCCATGGCGTGCAGCGTGGCATCGTTGAAGACCGCATAGGCCGGGATTCTGTGCCCGGAAGCCAGTTCCCTTCGGGTCTGCCGCAGGGCTTCGAAGAGATCGTCGCTTTCCGCCAGCACGGTATAGCGCTGCGTGGAGGTGGCGGTTTTCACCACCACCGGGCTGTGGGAGGAAATGGTCCGGACGGCTTTTTTAGTCAGGGACAGCACCGGGTAGTCTCCGGTGATCTGCAGATAGCCGTTTTCACACAGCTGCCCGGTCAGTTCCTCCAGGGATTTCGCTGTGTGTTCCCGGAGCTTGCCGTAAGCCGGGTTGTCTTTCAGGTTCCGGCTGCGGATGAATTCCGTGTCCGCCCCCCGCAGCACTTCGATCACCCGCTTCTGCCCGAACCGGGACCCGGTGCGGATGATTCCCGCAAACAGCGCCATGGCCACGGCTGTCACATCCCGGTCTTCGTAATCCGCCAGACAGTTGGAGCATTTGCCGCAGTCTTCCTTCGGGTCCTCCCCGAAATACCGCAGGATCTGGGAACGCAGACAGCTGGTGGACTGGGCGTAGGCCCGCATCTGAAACAGCCGGTCCATGTCCCGCTTCTGCACCAGCGCGGCTTCTTCAGCCGACAGCTCCGGGTTGGGTTCGCCGTTTTCAATCATGAACGTCTGCAGCCGCAGGTCCTGGGGGCTGTAGAGCAGAATGCACTGCGCCGGATCTCCATCCCGTCCCGCCCGTCCTGCTTCCTGGTAGTAGGCTTCCATGGACCCGGGCATCTGATAATGGACCACATAGCGCACATCCGGCTTGTTGATGCCCATGCCGAAGGCATTGGTGGCCACGATCACCGGGATCCGGTCATAGATGAAGTCATCCTGTGTCTGCCGCCGTTTCTCTTCGCTCATTCCCGCATGATAGGGCCGGGCGGACAAGCCGAGTTTCTGCAGATGCTCCGCCACTTCCTCCACTGTTTTGCGGGTGGCGCAATAGACAATGCCCGACTGATCCTGCCGCTGCCGGATGATGTGAGCCAGGGCGCTTTTCCGGTCGGATTCCCGCCGCACCTGCCAGGTGAGATTGGGCCGGTCAAAGCCGGTGACCACCAGCGCGGGATTCTGCAGCCCCAGCAGGCTGATGATCTGCTTTCTCACCGGTGTGGTGGCCGTGGCGGTGAAGGCAGCCACAGGAGGACGCTTTGGAAGAGAGTCGATGAACTCCCGGATTTTGAGATAGGAAGGCCGGAAATCCTGCCCCCACTGAGAGACACAGTGGGCCTCGTCCACCGCAATCAGGCTGATCTCCAGCTCCCGGCAGATGTCCAGAAACGCCGGCGCCGTCAGCCGCTCCGGAGCGGCGTAGACAATCCTGTACTGTCCCTGCCGCATCCGGGCCAGAGCCGTCCGGTACTGCCCGGCGCTCAGGGACCGGTTGAAATAGGCAGCGGGGATGCCCGCTGCCAGCAGTTCCCGGACCTGGTCCTGCATGAGGGAAATCAGCGGGGAGATCACCAGGGTGATCCCCGGCAGCGTCAGAGCCGGGACCTGGAAACAGACGGATTTTCCGGCACCTGTGGGCATCACCGCCAGCAGATCCTGTCCGGCAAGAATGGTATTCACGGCCTGTTCCTGCCCCGGCCGGAAGGAGTCATAGCCAAAATATGTGTTCAGCGCTTCCAGAGCGCGGGTCGGTTCCTGCATGGAAGCATCATACCACGGGCAGCACCGGGACGAAGGCGGAAAAAAGTCCTGCAGGTTCACAGGTCCTGCAGGACGTATGGCTGATCAATGAGCCGGTTATACCCGGGAAAAAACTATCTCCAGGCCACGGCGATGTCGATCTGGTACGGGTTGGTGAGGGCGAACTCGCCGGTGTCGCAGACGATGCCGGTTCCCAGCGACGTTTCCACCAGGGAGCCTCTGGGGTGAACCCGGAGATCGGCAGCCACCATGATGTAGCGGCCGAGCATCTTGCATCCGTCGGAGCGTACCCAGTACAGATCCTTGTTGCCCATGGCCCGCATGATGTTCACCACACCGGTCATGGGAAGGTTGTAGTAGGTTTCCTTGCCGGAGGGACCCATGATGGTGCCGGTCTGCCGGTCAAGGGGCTGTCCGTGCCAGACACCTTCCACTTCGTCGAAGCTGAAGTATTCCAGGTCGCCGAACTCGGTGTCTTCCAGTTCTTTGGAGCGGTCCTGGAATACCGTGTGGTTGTATTCGGGGTGTTCTGCATCCAGGATGGGGTTGGCGTAAGTGACCTGCCCGTAGGCCTGTTCCAGAATTTCCGGGGTCACCACGCTGGTTTTCCAGTCCAGTGTGGCTTCTTCCCACACCGGGTTGGAGATGCCGTCGAAGTTGGCTTCCTGGATGAGCATCAGGTCCTGTTCTTCATCCACGGCCAGCACGATGCCCACGTGGTTGTGGTCATAGTCGCTGGAGAATACGGCACCGGCTTCGGGTGTATCGGAGCGGACGAACTTGTCCGGGTGCGCTGCCAGCAGCTGATCCACACACTGATTGCCGTTTCCGGTGAAGCCGGGATCGAAGCCGTAGATTTCATAGAAGCGGCCCCAGGCAAACCAGGTGCACTGTCCCCAGAGCGCCGGTGTGTTGTAGGAGCTGGAAGAGCCTTTCCAGGCTTTGGCGTTGTCAAAGTCCGGCAGCAGGTGGATGTCCCCGAGGCCGGGGATGGTCAGCCGTGCGTCTTCCATGGTGTTGATGACCTTCAGCGGCGCATAGGGGCCGGCGGGAAGGGGATAGGTGGTGTTGTCCGGAGATGCCGGTTCATAGGGTGCCACCGGAACTGCAGGCTGCACGGGAGCCGGCTGTTCGGGTGCCGGCGTCTCCGGCTGTTCGGGCCCGGCCGGTTCTTCGGGTTCTTCCGGATTTTCCGGTTCCTCGGGATCCTCGGGCTCCTCAGGATCTTTCGGCTCCTCCGGTTCGTCGGGGTCCTTCGGTTCTTCAGGTTCCTCCGGTTTGTCCGGAGTCTCCGGCTTGTCGGTGTCATCCGGTTCTTCCGGTGTGACCGGTTCCTGCGGCTGGTCCGGAGTTTCGGGTGCCGCCGGGGTGTCTCCCTCTTCCGGGAGAACGGGGTCTGTATTGGTGATGTCGGAATCCGCTGTTCCAGGCTGGTCTGTGCTGGCGGATGAAGAGCCCTCCTGGCCGTCATCCGGTACAATGGTTTCAGCAAAGACAGTCAAACCCGCTGCCTGGGCGGAAATACAAACAGCCGTCAGAGCTGCAAATAATTTCTTCGTGTTCATAATCGGTATCTGAAACTGTTTTCCTTTCCTTTCCTGTTCTTTCTTCGTCTTTCCTCACCATTCTATCATATCCCGCTGCCGCAAGGTTTATCCTTTTTATAACAATTTCCGAAAAAATAGAGAATATGACCATCATGAAACAGGTTCCAAAGATAATTCTGACGATTTTTGTCTTGATTTGCATTTTCCTTGTAATGAACGCGCAATGGATTGCCCTTCTGACATTTGTAATGATTTCCCTGGCAGGACTCGTTCTTTTTTCCCGGATTCTGGCACGGTTTGCCCTGGACCGGAAAGCCCGGCTGAATCTGGCATCGTATTTCGATTACGAGACAGAGCACAGCTGGCCGGATTTTCGGGCAGCCGCCGCACGGCTTGGGCAGAACCGTCAGACCTGGACCATGACCAGCCGGGACGGGCTGCACCTGGAGGCGGGATACCGGCTGGGAGAGCCGGAGAGTCACAACTGGGTCATTCTCTGCCACGGATATGGCGATGACGCGCCAGATGGCATGGCCAAATACGCCCAGTCCTATATAAAGAAAGGCTGGCATAAAGAAAGGCTGGCATATCCTGACACCGGCAGCACGGGCTCATGGAGGAAGTGAAGGTCGCTATATTGGCATGGGCTGGCCGGAGCGGCTGGACATCTGTGACTGGATCGGGGAAATCCGCCGGAAGGACCCAAAGGCTGAAGTGGTCCTGCATGGGGTCTCCATGGGCGGCGCCACGGTGCTCAATGCAGCGGGAGAGCAGCCTGAGGGACTGCAGGCTGTGGTGGCAGACTGCGCCTTTACGGGAATCCGGGAAGAGTTCGCAGCCCAGGCCCGGGCTTTGTTTGGACTGCCATCTTTTCCGGTGCTGGATCTGGCAGTGGTGTGGGCCGGTAAGTGGATCGGGACCAGCCTGAAGCAGACCAGCACCACTGCCCAGACAGCCGGAATCAAAGTCCCGGTGCTGTTTATTCACGGTGCCCGGGATGAGTTTGTTCCTTTTGAAATGCTGGACCGGAATTTTGACGCCTGCAGGAGCCCGAAAACAAAGCTGGTCATTCCGGATGCTGCCCATGCAAATTCGGTATTCAAGGATCCGCAGTACGGTGAAAAAGTGATGGCGTTTCTGGAGAAGGTCAAATCGGGTGAAGAGATCCGGGATATGTATGATGGCAGCTGAGCCGGTGATGAAAGAGGGAGAAGTGTCACCGGCGGAAATTTCCGGCGAAAAGTAATGGACAGAGGGAGCTGGAAGAGATATAGTAAACAGGCAGTCCGGCGGAAGTCGGTCGGCAGAAACAGAAGTTCAAAAAATGCTTGCATCGGGTTCTGAAATCTGATATAGTAAGTGAGCACTTGATGAACAAATGCGCCCATAGCTCAATTGGACAGAGCGTTTGACTACGGATCAAAAGGTTGCGGGTTCGACTCCTACTGGGCGCGCCATTATGTTTTTACCGGGATGTAGCACAGCTTGGTAGTGCACTTGGTTTGGGACCAAGGGGTCGCAGGTTCAAATCCTGTCATCCCGACCATCCTAAAGAAAACTGAATCCCGTTAACTCTGGCTGGATAGCTTAGTTGGCTAGAGCATCCGGTTCATACCCGGAAGGTCGTGAGTTCGAGTCTCACTCCAGCCACCAACTGTTTTTGGACCCTTAGCTCAGTTGGTCAGAGCATCCGGCTCATAACCGGCGGGTCGTAGGTTCGAGTCCTACAGGGTCCACCACTTGTTTACATGGAGAAGTACCCAAGTGGCTGAAGGGTCCGGTCTTGAAAACCGGCAGGTCGTGTAAGCGGCGCATGGGTTCGAATCCCATCTTCTCCGCCATATTTTCAAAAGTTTAACAAACTTATTTACATCGCGGGATGGAGCAGTCTGGTAGCTCGTCGGGCTCATAACCCGAAGGTCGTTG
>NZ_CAJUPA010000015.1:0-43071 GCF_910588395.1 uncultured Faecalibaculum sp.
GCGCTATTTATGCGTGATAAGCCATTAACTGAGCTTGGTAGTCTATCAAGTAATAAATACCATTGACATGCTATCTCAAGGAAGACAAAGGCAAGGGGGGATTATATGTGGATTTTCATTCTGACAGTCAGCTGGATTCTGGCGATTCTGCTGAACATCATTTTTTATACACAATACTATTTCACCTCCCGGCTCTCGCTGGGAAGTTTTTCTCAGGTTCTGTATACGCTGCAGAATCCAATGGAAGGTTCAGAAAATACCTGGTCTGAAGCAGTGTCTGGTTTTTTCACCAGACAGTGGCCCTGGCTCATTCTTGCAACCCTCATCTATGCAGCCTTGATCTATATTTGGATTGCCTCCAGGAAGGAGAAATCCCTGTTCAAAGGGAAACTGCAGCTGGGAGTAAAAAAACTGAAAGCGGCTTTTCTTGGACTGCTGGCAGTGCTGGTAGCTCTGAATATTATCCAGGGTATCAAGCTCTACCAGATGTTTGGAATTGATGAATACAATGAGAGCCTGAATCAGACATCGGATCTGTACGAACGATTCTACGCGGATCCGCGGTCTACGAAAATTACATTTCCGGATAAGAAAAAAAATCTGGTTTATATCCTGTGTGAATCCATGGAGAGTACCTTTGCCGGCCAGGATGAAGGCGGCGGATTCAAGAAGAGCCTGATTCCGGAATTGTCAGAACTGGCGAAAGACAATACGGATTTCTCCGCTGATCCGGATGTTTTGAACGGGGGATTAACGCCCGGAAACACGGGCTGGACCATAGCCGGAATCGTGGCACAGTCCATGGGTGTGCCTCTGAATATTGGAAACGGGGATTTCAACCGGAATTTCGAGGATGAATCTCAGTTCCTGCCACACTTGACGGGTATGGGAGAAATACTTCAGGAGAATGGGTATTCTAACTATTTCATGTGCGGATCGGAAGCTGCTTTTGGCGGTCGGAAAAACTACTTCGAACAGCACGGGGACTATGAAATTTTCGATTACTTCACAGCCAAAAAAGACGGAATCATTGATCAGGATTATCGTGTCTGGTGGGGAATGGAAGACAACAAGCTCTATACCTACGCAAAGAAAGAGCTGACGGAGATTTCCAAAGCTGATCAGCCTTTCAATTTCACCATGCTGACGGTGGATACGCACTTTACGGATGGCTATAAGTGTCCCGACTGCCCGGATGAATTTGATACGCAGTATGAAAATGTCATTCACTGTTCTGATCACAAAGTAGCTGCATTTGTAAAATGGATTCAGCAGCAGGACTGGTACGAAGATACGACCATTGTGATAGCAGGCGATCACAAGAGTATGGATGGCATGGTCAACGAGAATATTCCGGAAGGCTATGAACGGAAAACCTTCTTTACCGTGATCAATGGACCGGAATACAAGCTGAATAGAACCAGACAGTTTGCGACACTGGATATTTATCCAACCATTATCGAAGCTCTGGGTGCAACCATCGACGGAGACCGGCTGGGGCTTGGCACAAGTCTGTATGCCAACAAAAATACTCTTGTGGAAGAAATGGGCTTTGAAGAGCTGAACAGGCAGATGAATGCAAAATCCGAGTTCTATGACACGGTTATCCTCAACGGTGATGAGTCCAAATTGCCGAAAGAAGAAGAGCCTGACAAAGAGGAAGAAGACGATACCAGCTATCAGACAAAGGAACCAGTAGGGATCACAGCGCAGGAATACGAACAGAACCG
The DNA here is from genome assembly GCF_910588395.1 of uncultured Faecalibaculum sp. GTDB lineage: Bacteria > Bacillota_I > Bacilli_A > Erysipelotrichales > Erysipelotrichaceae > Faecalibaculum. The sequence continues at coordinate 1,731 of NZ_CAJUPA010000015.1, forward strand.
GGATAACTTCGCCAATCCGGACTATGTCTGGACACCGCCTGTGACCTATCCGGATTACTCCGATCCTGGCTACACCGAGCCGGTGGTGCCGGATCCTGGATATACACCGGATCAGCCGGGTGACAACACAGGCGGGAACACAACTCCCGAGACACCGCCCACCACTGGCGGCGACAATCCTCCGACCCCGGGAGGTGACAATACTGGTGGAAATACAGGCGGTGATAACACAGGTGGCACCACAACGCCGGAAACACCTCCCACAGGCGGTGATAACACAGGCGGTACCACCACACCGGAAGTTCCGCCCGTTACAGGCGGTGATTCAGGAACAGGCAGTGAAGGGACACAGACACAAAGTCAGTCAGAAGCTGCATAATCTGGAATGAGAGCTCCGGCTCTCATTTTCATTTGTTGCCAAATGCACCTATGTTACACTGATGCAAAGGGGTAATGAATGTGAACCGAAGAAAAATCAATTATAGAAATCTGGGCATCCTGGCAGCCGGCATCATCGTCATCATTCTGGTGATCTGTCTCATATTTTCACTGCTGTTCAGAGGATGCACGTCAAAAGCCGATGCATCCAAACCGGCTGAAGACAAAACCCAGCAGGATTCGTCCTCCACTTCCATTGTTACAGTGGGAGAAAAAGGAGAAGGATCCACCGAGGTCAATCTGGACAATCAGTGCGGGCAGGCCATTGTTTCTTTCAAAGTCCGCAGTTCGGACAGCGGAGAGTTTGGGGACAACCTGCTGGGGGATTCCCGGATCAAGAACAAGTCCACAGCCAAATGGTTTGCAGCTTCCGGGGATTCCACGATGAATGCAGAGGTGAAGCTGGCCAATTACATGAGTTTTGTTCTGCATGACATTCCGGTGTCCAGGTTCAATGGTCTGGTCACCATCAAGTACAAAGATGGTGTGGGATACCTGGAATACAAGCCGAAGGATTCGGAGAACACCATCAGCACGTACCAGGAAGAACTGAAATACAAGGATCAGACAGACAGCAGTACCACATCTGCTGCGGGTCAGCAGCCGGATGCACAGGATGGGACGCAGGCAGAAGGTGCCGCCAGCGATGATCAGACTGCCGGCACGGATGAAACGTACGTTGATCCGGGTCTGTATCAGGATGAAACCTATATCGATGACGGGACCTACGATCAGGGACAGTACACAGAGGATGACACCGGTGGTGACTATTCGGATAGCAGTGAGTATGGCTATGACGAGGTGTACACAGAAGAGGGTACCGAACAGTATTGACCGCAACCGGATCAGATTGATCCGGTTTTCTCTTTACAGAGACTCTCTGAAATTATGTAAGATATGTTTATCTTTTACGCTATTCTGGTATGATTGTCTCAGACACTCCGATTGGTAGGACCAGAGAAGGAGCGGCGCCTGTTGTCAAAATCAGATGAGTCGCAGGATATGAAACCAGACTGTTGTACTTTTTCGGTCTGCAGATGATCCGTGAAGAAGAAACTGTTACAGATATGTACCCGAATGCAGGAAAAACGCATCGAATTGTTCCGAGAATGATTCCAGTGTTCCTGCCTGCTGAAGCGATAGATGTTATAATTGACCTTAGAGAGATTTTGTTTATGGAGAGAATTGTAATTATTTCGGATGAGCCGGAGATCCGGAATCAGCTGACTGACAGAGTCCGCCGCATTCTGGGAGACGGATTGCAGATCAGACAGCAGACAGGCAGAGATGCATCGTCGCAATGCAAGGATGCTGACCTGGTTTTCATACACACACGGATGTCCCGGGCTTCCTCTCTGGAGGTGGCACGCCGTATGAAAAAAGCCAATCCGGCAGCCCTCCTGATCTTTTTTTCCGAGAATCAGGAGGATGTGGATTTTATTCTCGGTTCGGATTTTGACAGTTTTCTCTGGCTGCGTGATCCGGTGGACCGGCTGCCGGCTATGCTGCAGACCTTTGAAGCCCGGTTTGCTGCAAATCTGGAGCATTTTGTCCGGATCAAACGGCGGAACAGGCGCCAGCTTCTGCCTAAAAGCAGCATTCTGTATGTGGAGCGGGATTACCGGAAAATCATTTTCCACATGGATGATGGAGAACTGATTTCCATTTACTCCACACTGGATGAAGTGCTGCAGGAACTGGATGATTCCTGGCTTCGGATCCACAACAGTTACGTAGTGCAGGAAGCAGCCATCCGGGAACTTCACCGGGATTTCCTGAAGCTGAAGGACGGCTCCCTGATTCCGGTCAGCCGCACCTATGCCGCACAGGCGAAACAGAGAATCATACCGGCGGCAAAAGCCTGAGAACAGAACGGATATCATTGCGGGTACTGAAAACGGTTCCCGCTTTTTCATGGTCAGCCGTCTTGTGAAAGAATTTTCAGAAACAACATGCTATACTGGATACCATGATGACAGGAGAATGAAACCATGACAGTATCCAGGTCTTTTGAATATACAGCTGGCAACACGACGGGCCAGGCCACCGTACAGCCCTGGCAGGAGGGGAAGATCCTTTGTGCAGCGGATGATGCCCGGGCAGCTGCCCGGATCACCAGCCTTCTGGAACACAGCCTTGCGAACTGTGCATTTGCTGTGGAACCGGACTGTTCCAACGCTGCAGCAATCTACTGCCGGCAGGAAGAACTTTTCATGCTGGCCAGTCCGGCGGGGCAGTGTATTGTGGTCTACGAGGACGGTCTGATCGACCGTGCAGTGGATGGCAGCGACAAAGAAGTGATTCACAATGTGCCCTCTGCCACGGTTACGGTCCCGAAAGCCGTGGTCATGGCTGTGCCCTGCGGAAATGATCTGTCGGATTCGGATATCCGCCAGCTGATTTATGCGCTGGCCAGTGGCGAACAAGCTGCAGCTTCCCTGACCTGCGCCGGTCTGTATGATCCCGAACTGCTGCCGGAACTGGTCAAGCGGCTGAAATGGCGGGATGCCCTGGCAGCACGCAAACCCGGGGCAGAGCAGGAAGTGGCCAGACTGGAATATCAGGTCAGCCGGAATACCGCGCAGAAAGAACGACTGGACGCCCGGAAGCGTTCGATCCAGAACCAGCTGCTGGAACTGGACCGGCAGCGGGATGAACTGGAGGAGAAGCGGGAAGAACTGTATCGGCAGCTGGAACAGCTCTCCGGCGGCTATTCCAGACTGGTCAGCGAAGAAAAAAAGGCAGAGACGCAGCTGCGGGAAACCATCCAGAACCTGGTCAGGGAACAGATGGCGGCGAACCACGATTTGCGAAAGTCCTGATGAACAGACTATAATCAGTCTGATACCTGCAGTGGCAGGACAAAGGAATTGATGATATGAAATGCAAAGTATGCGGTAAAGAAAACGAAGCCGGCGCAACAGTGTGTGCCGACTGCGGATCTCCTCTGGAAGAAGAAATCATTGAAGAAACGACGGTGGAAACACCGGATTCTTCCTGGTATTACGTCAGCAGCGGTCAGAGTGTGGGACCCTATACAGAAGCTGAAATGCAGGGTTTCCTGGCCAGCCGCACCATCAACCGGAACACGTATGTCTGGAAAAACGGCATGCCCGACTGGAAACGGCTGGAGGATACGGAACTGGCGGTGTATCTGCAGCCTGAGTCTTCCTATACACAGGCTCAGTCCTCCACCTCGGGTCAGTATTCGGCAGGCGGAAATACGTACAACACCTATAATACATACAACAACTACGGCGGAGGTCTTGTCCCCCGGTCCGTGAAAGAGAGGGGACTGCTCACCAGTGTGCTGCTGTCCTTTGTCACCTGCAGCATCTATCAGTGGTACTGGATTTACTCCATGGCCAAGGATGTCAATGATCTGGCGGCAGCACAGGACAAGCCCCGGGGGTGCGATCCCATGGTGGCGCTGCTCATGAGCATTATTTCCTGCGGACTGTACTCCATCTACTTCTTCTGGAAGGAAGGACGTGTCCTGGCTTCTCTGGACTACCCCAACTACAAACCTTCCAACGATACAACGGTCATGGCGCTTCTGGCTGTGTTCACACCGCTGATTTCCAGCGTGATCCTGCAAAGCGACATCAACGACATCGTCCGCTACGGTGAATAAGCGCCTGGCGCAAACCGCAGGGCTGTGCATTGCCGCAGTCCTGTTTCTGCTTTTCTTCGGCTGGATCTGTCCGTTTCAGCTGCTGACCGGACTTCCATGCCCTGGCTGCAATATGACCACAGGGCTGTACTGGCTGCTGAAAGGAGATCTGTCCAGAAGTTTCTGGTATCACCCCATGGTGCTGCCCACTCTGCTGGCAGCCGGACTCGCCATCGGGTTCCGCCGGAAACCGGTCATTCTCAAAGGCATATTCGCTGTCTGGATCATTCTCATGCTGTCCTGCTATGTCTGGCGCATGCTGACTGTATTTCCGGACGCGCCTATGCAGCCGGAAAGCGGCCTGTTCTCTCTGCTTGCTGAATGGAGACCAATATGATTTACAAAACCAAAGATCTGTACTCGCTGGACCATACCCTAGCTGGTGAATATCTGCGCCAGTTTGACTATCCCTGGGAAGCGCTGGCCGGCATCAAAGCCTATATTCAGACCCTGGGTCCGAAACTGGAGGGATACAAAGAAGTCAGCCCGCAGGTGTGGGTGCATGAAACGGCTGTGATCGCTCCCACGGCTTTCCTGGGCGCTCCCTGCATCATTGGACCGGAAACCGAGGTCCGGCACTGTGCATTCATCCGCGGCAGTGCGCTGGTGGGTGCCAACTGTGTGGTGGGCAACAGTGTCGAGCTCAAGAACGTGATCCTGTTCGACAATGTGCAGACGCCGCATTACAACTATGTGGGGGATTCGATTCTGGGCTACAAGTCGCATATGGGTGCCGGGTCCATTACCTCCAATGTGAAATCCGACAAAACGGATGTGGTGGTCAAATCCGGGAAGGAAAAACTGGAGACCGGTCTGCGGAAAATGGGCGCGGTGCTGGGAGATCACGTGGAGGTTGGATGCAACTCGGTGCTCAATCCCGGCACGGTGATCGGGCCCAATTCCAATGTGTATCCTGTTTCCTGTGTCCGGGGCGTGATTCCTGCGGACTCTGTGTACAAGGACAAAGATCACATCGTGGCGAAAAAGAGCTGAACCCGGCAGTTTTCCGGGCAGGACAGGCAAAAGGCGGTGTGAATCGCGTCATGGTCCGGCAGAAAACCGCCTGCAGGATTGACATTACGCGCTGCCCGTCTACAATGAAGATATTAAGTGAATCGGATGAAGATAAAGGCAGCGGTGCAGATGAGTACCTTTTGGAGCCGGCAGGCCAGGAAGAAGGGGAAAGGCAATCATCGCCGAACGGGTGCCTCCGGCAGGACACATCCGTGGGACGGCAGGAAACACCTGTCGGACTCCTTCAGGTATGAAGAGGCGTTATCAGAATGAACCATTGGCGGTCATGCAGGATTACGCATGACCGCTTTCTTTATTCCGGTTTGGAAAGAGGAGAAGAAACATGAAAAAAGCACTTATCGCAGCGGGCGTGACTGCTCTGCTTCTGGCCGGATGCGGCAGCACTGGTGATTCAGGTACAGCCGATTCCGGAAAAGACACATTCACTGTGGGCATGGAATGCGGCTATGCACCTTTCAACTGGCAGACAAGTTCTGAAACAGATACCTCTGTGGCCCTGGATCAGGCAGGTGCCGGCTATTGCGACGGATATGATGTCATGATGTCCAAAGCCATTGCCGACAACCTGGGCAAGGATGTGGTCATCAAGAAGATTTCCTGGGATGGTCTGCAGCCAGCGCTGGAATCCGGCGAAATCGATGCAATCATTGCAGGCATGACTGCCAGTGAAGAGCGTGAAGAAGGCATCGACTTCACCACACCGTACTATGAATCCGAGGGTATGGTCATGATCGTCAAGAAAGATTCCGACCAGGCAGGATATACAGACATCCAGCAGTTCTCCGGACAGCCGGTCATTGGCCAGAAAAACACCAACTACGATACAGTCATTGACCAGATCGAGGGCGTGGAACATGTCACACCGAAAGCAACGTATCCGGAACTGGTGGTTGCCCTGCAGAATGGCGATGCTGTGGGCATTACAGCAGAAATGCCGGTAGCGGAAGGCATCGTGGCTGCCAACCCGGATCTGACCATCGTGAAATTTGAAGACGGCAAGGGATTCGAAGTGGATACCACAGTGTCCATTGGTCTGAAGAACAACACCCGGGATTCTCAGGAGTTCAAGGATGTGCAGGCGGCGCTGGACAAGATTTCCGCAGACACCCGGAATGAATACATGAAGAACGCGGTGGAAAACGCACCGGCCGGGGAATAATCAATGAGTCTTGATTTCTCTTATGCCTGGAAGACGCTGACGGATTCCTGGCCCATGTACTGGTACGGCATCAAGATCACGGTGCTGCTGGCCATTGTGGGTACGGTGTTCGGTCTGCTGATCGGCCTGGTGGTGGGAGCGATCCGGGGAATTCCGGAAGATCCCCTGGATACACCCTTCAAGCGGGGGCTGAAAAAAGCCGGTCAGGCGGTTTCCTGGTTTTACATCTGGATTTTTCGCGGCACGCCCATGATGGTGCAGGCGGTGTTCTTCTATTATCTTCTGCGGTCCGTGCTGCACTGGACACCGCTGACAGCGGGCATGATCATCATTTCGGTCAACACAGGTGCCTACATGTCGGAAATCATCCGGTCCGGGATTCAGTCCGTGGACCGGGGGCAGATCGAAGCGGCGAAGTCCATCGGCATGACGAACTTCCAGACGATGATTCACGTGATCTTCCCCCAGGCGCTGAAAAACACCCTGCCGTCCATTGGCAACCAGCTGATTGTCAACATCAAGGACTCCTGCATGCTGAATGCAATTGGTGTTACGGAGCTGTATTTCCAGGCGACTTCCATTGCCGGCAGCACGATGCGCTATATAGAGGTGTACTTTGTGACCGCGCTGATTTATCTGACACTGACCACACTGGCCACGCTGCTGCTGGACTGGATCGAGAAGAGATTCTCCGGTGTGAAGTCCTACAAGGAATTCGCGTAGAGAGGTGCATGCATGGCTGAAAAAATCATAGACATCAAGCATCTGCAAAAGCACTTCGGCGATTTGCAGGTTCTCAATGATGTGGATTTCAATGTGGACAAAGGCGAAGTGGTGACGATTATCGGATCTTCGGGTTCGGGCAAGAGCACACTGCTGCGCTGTGTGAATCTGCTGGAGATTCCTGATGGCGGAGAGATCGTGTTTGAAGGACAGAACATCCGGAGCCTGGGCAGCAAAGTCAGCAAGTATCGGGCGAAGGTCTCCATGGTGTTCCAGAGCTTCAATCTTTTCAACAACATGAATGTGCTGGACAACTGCACGGTGGGACAGATCAAGGTGCTGGGACGGGATAAAAAGACGGCTCAGGAAAAAGCGATGAAGCACCTGAAGCAGGTGGGGATGGCTGAATTCGCCAATGCGGATTCCACCCGGCTGTCCGGTGGTCAGAAGCAGCGTGTGGCGATTGCCAGAGCGCTGTGCATGGATCCGGAAGTGCTGCTGTTTGATGAACCGACCAGTGCACTGGATCCGGAGATGGTGGGCGATGTCCTGGATGTCATGAAGGATCTGGCAAGTCAGGGCCTGACCATGGTCATCGTGACGCATGAAATGCAGTTTGCCAGGGAGGTCAGCGACAGGGTGATCTTCATGGACAAAGGCGTCATTGCGGAGCAGGGAACGCCGGAGGAGATTTTCGGCAATCCCCGGCAGGAACGGACAAAGCAGTTCCTGTCCCGGTATTCCAACCGGTAGGGCACAGCCACTGAAACAGCAAAAAACGGAGCAAACCGCTCCGTTTTTTGCGTTTCAGACGCTGTCTGCCTCCAGATTCTGCAGCTTTCAGGCCTGAACGGAGATTTCCTCCATGTTTCCGGCTGCATAGGGCAGGGAATACTGCCGGATCACATCCTGTGCACTGATGTCAGCGGATGCCTTTGGCAGGGGAACTCCCTGCTCTTTCTGTGCGTACAGAAATGCCTGCATATCCTCACGGCAGGCTTCCAGGAGCCCTTCCATTGTCGCTGCAGAAACAGTCAGTCCATCCAGATCAGGGAATACCGCCGTCCAGCCATCTCCGGTTTCAAAGACCGCTGCGGGATATTGATACGTCATAGGTCATGCCTCCTTTTCCTCTATGGTAAATCCGGAAACTCCGGACAGGGGCAGGGATGACCTGCCGGAGCCTGACCCGCCGGCCAGGGCCATGGATTTGCAGGCGTTTGCAAAAGCCGCTGCCGGTTTAATGAAGCGGACACCTGCGGTATAATAGGTAGGTACAATTCAACAGGAGGAATTATTCTAATGGAAAAAAGACCTGTCATTCTGGTCGTGATGGACGGTATTGGTCTGTCTGACAAAACCCTGGGCAACGCTGTCAAGATGGCGTACAAACCCACTCTGGACATGCTGTGGGAAACCTGCCCCCACACGGAACTGCGCGCTCATGGTCTGGCTGTCGGACTCCCCACAGATGGAGATATGGGCAACTCCGAAGTTGGTCACAACGCCATCGGCTGCGGTCAGATTTATTCTCAGGGTGCCAAGCTGGTCAACGAGAACATCGAATCCGGTGAACTGTTCCAGTCCAAGACCTGGAAGGAACTGGTGGAAGGCGCCAAAGACGGACATGCCATGCACTTCATCGGCCTGCTTTCCGACGGCAATGTGCACTCCCACATCAAACATCTGGAAGCTCTGATCAAGGAAGCCAAGGCAGAAGGCGTAAACAAAGTCCGTGTCCACATCCTGCTGGACGGCCGTGATGTGCCGGAAACCAGTGCCCTGACCTATGTGGACGAAATCGAGAACTTCATGAAGGACCTCAACGATGACACCTTCGATGCCCGCATCGCTTCCGGCGGCGGCCGCATGCAGATCACCATGGACCGCTACGAAGCCAACTGGCCTATGGTGGAAGAAGGCTGGAACATTCACGTTCACGGCAAAGGCCGTCAGTTTGCCAGTGCCACAGAAGCCATCGAGACCTATCGGAATGAAACCGGTGTGGTGGATCAGGATCTGCCGGGATTTGTCATTGCCGAAAACGGGCAGCCTGTCGGCCTGATCGAAGACGGTGACTCTGTCATTCTGTTCAACTTCCGCGGCGACCGTGCTCAGGAAATCTGCAAGGCTTTCGACGAAGGCGATGAATTCGACAAATTTGACCGGGGTGCAAAGCCGGATGTGAACTTTGCCGGCATGCTGCAGTACGATGCAGATCTGAACATCCCGAAGCGGTACCTGACAGAACCTCCGAAAATCAAGTACACGCTGACAGAACAGCTGGTCAGGGAGGGCATCAACGAATATGCCATTTCCGAGACGCAGAAATACGGCCACGTCACCTATTTCTGGAACGGCAACCGCTCCGAGAAATTCAGCGATGAGCTGGAAACCTACGTCCAGGTGGACAGCGATGTGATTCCCTTCGAACAGCGTCCCTGGATGAAGTCCGCCGAGATCACCGACAAGCTGATTGAAGCCATTGAAAGCGGCAAGTACCAGTTCCTGCGCACGAACTACCCCAACGGTGACATGGTTGGCCACACCGGCAATCTGGAAGCCACGATCATTGGTGTAGAGGCTGTGGACCTGGCTCTGGGCCGCGTCCTGAAGGCTGTGGAAAAAGTCAACGGCATTCTGCTGGTGACTGCCGATCACGGCAACGCCGACGAAATGTATGACAAGCCCAAGGAAGGCGAGAAGGTGCACAAGGCAAAGACAAGCCACACCCTGAACAAAGTGCCTTTCATTGTCTATGGTGCGGATGTGAAGCTGAAGCACGATGATGACATGGGGCTGTCGGATATCGCCGCCACGGTTTGCCAGCTGCTGGGTGTTGAACCCAATGAACACTGGCGTCCGTCCATTATCGAAGAAGAGAAGTAAATCTGATTCCCCAGGGGAGACAGCTGACAGCAGGCTGTCTCCCTTTTGCTTCTCTTCCGGGCTGCCGCTTCCGTTCTGCCGGATCAGGGACAACGACATGCGGAATGAAACATTTCATATGTTAAATTACAAAAATAAGTTATGTAAGATTTCTGTAATGTTACTGTGGGTTCTGCATCCAGATGCATCTGCAGCCTGAATGGCTGCAGGGCACAAGGCAGGACAAGGAGAAGCAAATGAATCGGGAAACAGTGAAATACAGGGCGGCAGCAGGATTCGCTGCGGCCATTATGACAATGTCCTCGATTTCCCAGCCGGTTGTGGCAATGGGGATCCAGGAGACAGAGCCTGTGCTGACAGAAAACAGTCCGGAAGAATCTGTTCGGACAGAGCAGACTGATACGGTCGCATCCCCGGATATGACAGAAACCGGCAGTGACGAAATGATGGAAGAGGGCGTTTCAGGCGATATCGGGCACCAGCAGCTGATTCCGGAGACGCAGCAGGAAGAACCTGCCGCGGATGTTCAGGAAGCAGCAGCGGATGATTCAGAAGAAGAGCCGGCACAGTCTGAGGTTGCTTTCATGGACGGACGGGGATTCGAGTCCGTGCAGGCGGCTGTGGACTCCCTCGGAGAAACGGGAACGGGTACCATCGAACTCCGTGAAAACCATGATCTGCCGGTGACAGTCCGTGCGGTTCAGAATGTGACCATCCGGGTGAATGCCGGAGTGACCTGGACCAACAGTCAGGCAGCAGGCGGCGGCTGGGGCAACTCCGTGATTGTCAACAATGGAACACTGACGCTGGAAAACGAAGGCACCATTGCAGCTTCTGCTCAGCGAGGGTCTTCTTTTGCGGTGTACAACCAGACGCAGGGCGTCATGTCCATCAGCAAAGGCGTGTTTACCAGCTACAATGGTGACTACATTGTGATGAATCAGAATGAAATGACCATCACAGGATCCAGGTTCGACAAAACCACTGGAGCGTCGCCTTCGATGATCCTCAACGGCTGGAGAAACAACGGAGAGATCCCGGCTGGTCATGCCGGGGCACATCTGACCGTTAAGGAGATCACCATGACCTCCACTGTCAAAGGCGCCATTGGGATCAAGAACGATGACCACGGGTATCTCAACGTGGAGAGTGCCAATATTAATACGACATTCAACATCCAGAACAACAACGAAGCAGTGATCCACGGTGGTACTTTCACTTCCCAGTCCGGTGGCTGTGCCATTTATAACTATGCAGCAGCAGGAATCCAGTTCAATACCGGAAAACTGACGGTTCTGGGAGGCGATTTCTTTGCGACAGAGGGATCCCAGCAGATCATCCGGAAAGCCGGAACCGGAGATGGCGCTATTCAGATTGCCGGAGGCACCTACTGGGCAGATCAGGAATCTGTCCGGGATAATGTGGTTGCAGACCATGAGCTGCGGGAAATGCCAGAGCTGGCAGGCAGATATCATGTGGTGCGTCCTGTGGTGACAGTGGATGTCAAGGCAGACAAGGATGCGCTGGAGGAAGGGGAAACCCTTTCTGTGCTGGCGCTGGTTGGACCGGAGGAAGCCACGTACCGTCAGGCCACCTGGCGGATTGTAAAGGAGTCTCTGACCCGGGACGGAGTAGAAACCACCCAGGGCGAAGCCACGCTGACGGAAGGATCTCATGTGCTGAATCATGAGGCGGCTCTGACCGGCGTCAAGGCAGGGACGGTGATCGTGGAAGTCCAGGCGGATGGTATCACAGCCCGCAGGACCTTCCAGGTGCTGGAAGCCGGCGAAAAACCGGGAGAAGACAGCAAGCCGGAGACCCCGGAGAAACCGGGAGAAGACAAACCGGAAACCCCGGAAACGCTCGGTGACAGATCGCAGAAGCCGGACAGCAAGCCGGATCAGGACCAGAGTGCGTCCGATTCATCCAGGCCTGAAGAAAAGCCCGCTGCCAGACCTTCACAGGTTCACACAGCTGTGGCTGCAGCCCCGGGACTGTTTGCGGGCATCATGACGGTGACAGCCGGAATCCTGGCCTGTGCCGGCAGAAAAGGAAAAAAGAACAGGGGATAAACCAGTCCAGCCCCGCACAAGCCGGATTCCGCACAAAGGATCCGGCTTTTTTACTGTGGCTGCTGCCGGGATCTGTACGGGAGATGAATGGATGAAACCGCCTTCATGACAAGATCCACAGGACCGGTGCCTGTCAGTCTCACAATTTACAGAGACCTTACAATGACCGTTCCCGGTCTTTTCTATACTGGAGTCAAAACCAGACAGGAAAGTGTCTGAGGAAAGGAAAACAATCATGGAATTCGTAAAATCCATTCTGGCGTTTGCCGGGGGACTGGGAATGTTCATATACGGAATGCATCTGCTGGCTGAAGGACTGCAGCAGGCTGCTGGCAGCCGGGCCCGGAAGCTCATGGCGTTTCTTACCGGAAACCGGTTTGCGGCGGTTCTGACCGGAGCAGCGGTCACGGCGCTGATCCAGTCTTCCAGTGCCGCCACAGTCATGGTGGTGGGGTTTGTGAATGCCTCGGTGATGACGCTGCAGCAGGCAGTGGGTGTGATCATGGGAGCCAACATTGGTACGACAATGACCGGATGGATCGTCTCCATGGGAGAGTGGAGCGCGTTTCTGAAACCGGCCACCATTGCGCCGGCATTCCTGTTTGCCGGTGTGGTGTGTCTCATGGCGGCAAAAAAAGAGAAGCTGAAGCACACTGCCCACATTCTGATTGGCTTTGGCATTCTGTTCATGGGACTCGATGCCATGTCCGGCTCCATTGCCCCCTATACCGATGAGCCGATCTTCGCACAGGCATTCCAGGTGCTGGGCAGCAACCCGGTATATGGTCTGCTCACCGGTGCAGTGGTCACTGCCATCATTCAGTCTTCCTCTGCCTCCATGGGCATTCTGCAGACTCTGGCCATGGCGGGTGTGGTGAACTGGGGGGCTGCCGCGTTCATAGCCCTGGGCCAGAACATCGGCACCTGCGCCACAGCGCTGCTCTCCTGTCTGGGTACAGACCGCAACGCAAAACGGGCTGCGGTGATTCACCTGCTGTTCAATGTCATCGGGTCGGTGGTGATCGGGGCGGTGATCTGGATCTTCTTCCTGTTCAACCCGGCTCTGGCCATGGCCAACGTCACCGGGACTCAGCTGGCGGTGTTCCACACAGCGTTCAACATCGTGTGCACTATCATGCTGTTTCCCTTCGCCAGCTGGCTTGTCACGCTGTCCGGGCGGCTGGTTCCGGAAAAAGGCGTTTCCGGCCACAAGTCTCTGGCGCAGCTGGATCCCCGCATGGCGCAGGCACCGGCGCTGGCACTGGAAGCCATTGAATCCCAGATCAATGTGATGAGCAAAATCGCCCAGGAGGCGGTGAAAGCCTCCGCGGTTTCCACCGGAGAGGATCTGGAAGCCCGGCGGGATTCTGTCATGCAGCTCCGGGATGAAATCGCCGGCGCGCTGCAGGCACTTGATCCGGCGGTGATGAGCCAGGAACAGCTGCTGCGCAGCGAGCAGGATCTGATGTCCCTGACCGACATTGCCCGGATCATGGAACTCAGTCTGCAGGTTGCGGGGATCCGGGACCAGAACCCGTCGGACTGCCTGTGCTGCCAGGAAGGTCTGGAAAAACTGGCCCGCAGTGCCGCCCGGACTTTGAAGCTCGCCCGGCATGAGCGGGTGGAAGAAGCCCGGGAACAGGAAGACGCGGTGGATGCCCTGGAAAAGGAACTGCGGCAGCGTGTGCTGCAGCAGCTGGATGGCGGAACCATGAAGGCAGCCCATGCGGTGGCCTGTCTGGACTGCATCCGGCGGTATGAACGGATTTCCGACCATGCGGAGATGCTTGCCCGGAACCTGGCAGGCTAAACGCAGCTGTCATTTGCGAAGCCGGCTTTTGCCGGTTTTTTTTCATGATCTGACGGAAATGAACGGTATAATGAACCCATGACCATCAATTACAGGCAACAGGAAAACGAAACAGCTGGTCAGACGCTTGATCTGACCGGTGTGGATACACTGCTTTTTGATCTGGACGGGACGCTGCTGCCCATGGATGAAGAAGCATTCACCAGGCTGTATCTGGGTTCGCTGTCCGCAGCGTTCCAGGATTGGTATGATCCCCGGCTGATGCAGAAAACGCTCTGGGAATCCGTGGGGCTGATGACTGCCAATCAGGGGGAGAGCACCAATGAAACCCTGCTCTGGACGCTGATGGAATCCCGGTTTCCGGGGATTTCATCCCGGAAAGCGGAATTCGATGCGTATTACCGGACAACCTTTGACGAGGCAAAGCCCGCCTGTCCCGCACGGGCGGGAACCGGTGAGTTTCTGGAAAAGCTGAAACAGGCGGGATACCGGCTGATTCTGGCCACCAATCCCATTTTCCCGGAGAGCGCCGTCAGACAGCGACTGCGCTGGGCAGGAGTGGATGCCGGTCTGTTCACGGATATCACCACCTGTGAAAACTGTGCCAGATGCAAGCCGGACCCGGCTTACTACCGGGAAATCCTGAACCGGAACGGCCTGAATCCTGCACAGTGTGTGATGATCGGCAATGACACCACGGAGGACATGGCTGCCGGATCTCTGGGCATGCAGACTTTTCTGCTGACAGACTGTCTGCTGAACCGGAAGGATCTGGACACGAACCAGTGGCCTCACGGTGATTTCACCGCTTTGATGGAAGCCTTCGGCTGTCATTGCGCATAGGCTGTACCGCTGGCCGCTGAACGGAAAACGCCATGGAGCCGCTGCCTGAAGGCAGGATCCATGGCGTTTTTCATGTCGCTATTCTGACAGGGGATGCCGCAGTCTCAGTCGGTGTAATCCTCGTCTTCAGGCTCCAGATCCGGCAGATCGGTATCATCCAGTCCGAAGCCCGGGCTCTGGCGGTGCTGCGGATCCCGGATGGCTTTGCCCATGAGAACCGGGGAGATCACGGCTCCGATCAGACCATACCGGATGATGTCCAGCAGAATGAAAAGGATGAACACCCGGTCCGGATACAGGCCGGTATCGTGGTAGGCCATCAGCCGGGTGGCAAACCAGGCGGAGAAGAGAACTTCTGCGCCGATGACCCCCCAGATCACGCGGCGGCATCCTTTCTGGGAGTAGTAGAGGAAGAAGACCGGGATCGTCCAGACAAAGGCGGTGAAAATGCACAGCAGGAACATATCCCGGGTGGCGAACACACTGCGCATATCCAGACTGGAGAACCAGCCCTGGAACATCTGCACGAAAATCGGGAACACCACCAGTTCGCCGTAGATGCAGATTCCCAGGCGTACGGAAACCTGGGGCCAGGTCAGAGGCTTTTCGGCTTTTTCCTCCGGTTCCGGGGCAGACTGTGTCCGGGCAGGCTGTGCTGCCGGCCGGACAGCGGTCATGCTGGCCGGTTCGGCACTGCGGGTGATGGTCTGTGCCCGGACGGCCCTGGCATCCTCGAGAGGATCATCGTCATAGACTTCCAGAATGTGGTCGTAGTACACGCGGGCCCAGCGGTTCTGGTGGAAATACAGTCCGGTCTGCATGAGGATGGCCAGTTTGATGAACAGGCAGAACATCCAGGTGAAATACACAAAGATGTGGGTCCAGTCTTTCATCATGGCCTGGACCGGGATCCAGAAGGTTGCCACTTCCAGAAGGTACATGACCCAGTACAGCCAGCGGATCCATTTCTGGCCGGTGGAGAGGCCGAGAAAGAGCAGCAGCCAGAGGAAGATTTCTGTGAGGGAGACGAGTATGAAGGTCTGGTGAAGACCGGTTTCCGCGAATTTCAGGAAATCCAGGTTCAGGACCAGATCGGTGCCGATTACGAAGACACAGACCAGCAGGAAATAAAAGATCAGGTGCCATACAACGTGGTTGCGGGCTTTCCGGTATATTTTTCTGTCATCCATACTCCAAAGCATAGCACAAATGAGTATCCGGGCTGTGGAGAAATCCGGGCGGAGGGATGGATGTGGGATTTGTGCATATGGGGAATACGCTGCTGTGCACGTCAGCTGCATGGATGGCAGGAATCAGTACAGATGCCGCTTCCCCCTGACATGACAAAACCGCAGACACTGCCATCCGGCCGAATGACGGGAGCGTCTGCGGTTTTATGGTTTTATCCGGTTTTGTCTGTCTGCCCCTTCTGCGGGGCGGCCGGGTTCACGGTGGTTTTCATGCCTTCCACGCGGGGTTCCACGATGTCGACATCACCGTTGCTGCACCAGATCAGCCAGCTGTCAAAGCCGGTTTCCTCCACAGCCCGGATCTGATCCTGCACATCCTGGGCGGTATTGGCGTATCCCTGCAGCCAGGGCCGGTACTGGGTGTCGTCTGCATAGACAGACTGCGCAATCTGGGAGTAGCGTTTCAGCATTTCGCCCTGCTGCGTGGCGGGATATTCCACGCCCAGGGAACCGCTGGCAAAGTGGTCCGGGTAGGGCATGGGGGAGACATAGTCTGCGGCAATGCACAGTCCGGGTACATACTGTCCCAGGTCCTGGTCGTCCATGGCGGTAAGCACCTGCGCAAAGACGTCCACAGACAGATAGGCGTTGTGCTCATGGACCCGGTCCCGTACGTACTGCGTGAAATGCTGAATGGCCGAGGCCTTGCTTTCATCGTAGGTATTGTGCAGTTCCGTCAATCCCTGGAGCTGAGCCAGCCCTTCCGGGAATCTGGTGTAGTCCAGCTGCACTTCGTTGAAGATATCCGCGGCTTCCGCGCAGATGTCACCGTTGTATTCCCAGGCTTTCCGGGAATAGGGCGATGCCCAGGTGCTCTGGGCGATTTCCAGCAGCTGCCCGTCCGTTGTCTGAATCGCTTCTTCCGGGTAGGCGGCTGCAAAGACCGGGTCCTTGAAGGCGGAGACCCGTCCGATCATGTAGAATCCCGCATCCTGGAACCGTTTCACCAGCTGTTTCAGCTGATCCAGGGAGAGTCCGGAATAGCCGGAATCCACCCATTTCGCAGCGGCGGGGGATTCGTACTCCACCAGACCGCCTTCGTTTTTCAGTTCCACCACCAGTGCATTCAGGTCGGTTCTGTCTTTCAGGGAAAGATAATACCCGGGATCTGCCGCAAGCTGTTCCAGCGTCACATGCAGTCCCCGGACATCCTCTTTCCGGGGATTGTCCGCAAAGTCCACCGGCTGCACCGGTTTCCAGTCTTCCTGTGTCACGAAGGCATCCGTGGAGTAGCCTTCACCATAGGCGGCGTTCCAGTATTCGGAAACCGCCACGTTGGGTTCATCCCAGGCATGGACCGACTCGGCGTCCGGCTCCACATACTGCCCGGGGATCCAGTAGGTTTTCCCGTCCCGGACCACTTCATACCAGTTCACCATCCCCGTTTCCGGATCCAGATCCTGCACACTGGCGGACACGACTTCAAGTTCTTCCCCTTTTTCAGCCGCGACCTGACTGAGCGTGCCATCTTTCGTTTCCCGCAGTTCCGTGCGTGTCCGCACGAAAACCGAAGGCACTTTCACACAGTCGGCGTAGTCATCCGCCAGACTGGCTGTGGGCACCTCCAGGGTTTTTCCCTCATACTCCACCTGGGACATCCGTGGTCCGCGCTTTTTCAGCCGCACCCCGGTTCCCCGGACCAGTGTATATGTATCTTCCCGGATCTCCCCGTTTTCCAGCGTGGGCACCTGGACTTCCAGGGTGTTGCCGGCCGGAGCAATGTAGACCGTGGGATAGACCTGGGTTGCCAGTATCCCGGCAGCCAGGAGGATGAAGGACAGGAAAAGAAAGAGCAGGATGAGCATCCTCCGCTTCTTTTTCATATGGTTCACCGGTTCAATCGTAACAAAAAAAGACGCAGAATGCGCCTAATGACCGTATATTTTGAATAATCGGCGGACTTTTTTCGCACAGGCTTCGTCAAAAACCGTATCCGGAACCACGCTTCTGACCCCGAAATCATGCCGCATGTTCATGTCATCCACAACGGCGAATTCCGTGACACCCAGATCTTCCAGAGAGGAACGGATGACATCCGGGCGGCTGAGTCCTGCAGGGGCGCAGCCCAGCATGAATTCTCCCAGGCCCACAATGGCAAGCACCGCCCGGAGTTCCCTGGGTGAAAACACATTGCGCCAGGAGCTGGTCACCACAATCCCTGCGCTGCATTCCAGGCAGATGTCCCGGATCAGAGAGCAGGCAGCGGCATCGAAACTATGCACCACTTCATTGACCAGCACCGGGTCCAGTGAAGCGATGGCAGCGCATTCGCGTTCCAGAGCCAGGCGTTTTCCCAGCCCGGGATCCAGTTCAAAGTCCGGCAGCGGCTGGCGCCTGGCCAGCACTCCGTCAATGTCCAGATACAGAATCGGTCCCATTTCATCACCTTCTTTGGGAATTATCTGAAAAATCCAGGCCCAAGGCAAGAGCAAACGGCCTGGGTTTGAGTATAATACTGTGCGAAAGGCAGGTGAATCCTGTGATGATGCACAGACTCAAACGGCTGGTGAGGGACCTGACGCCTTCCCGGGTCCTGTCTCTGGGATTCCTGGGCGTGATCCTGACCGGCGGCATTCTGCTGGCGCTTCCTGTCTCCTGGAATCCGGGACAGCATGTCAGGTTTCTGGATGCGCTGTTTGTTTCCTGCAGTGCGGTCTGCGTGACCGGACTGACCACGGTTCCCTGCGGAGATTCCTTCAATCTGTTCGGGCGGACGGTACTGGGGACACTGATCCAGATCGGCGGTCTGGGCGTGGCGGCGCTGTCGGTCATGATCACGCTGCTGATGGGCCGGAAAATCGGGCTGAAAGCCCGGCAGGTGCTGTCAGCCGCCATGAATTTCTCCGGTGTGGGGGGACTGATCAATTTTCTGAAGATCCTGCTCCGTTTCACGCTGATATTCGAGCTGTCCGGCACCATCCTGTGCTTTTTTGTGTTCGTGCAGGATTATCCGCCGCTGCAGGCAGCGGGGTATGCGCTGTTTCATTCGGTTTCGGCTTTCAACAATGCCGGATTTGATGTCTTCGGCGGCTATGACTCCCTGCTACACTATGCCCACAACGTGCCGCTGAATCTGATCACCATGGCACTGGTCATCATTGGCGGATTCGGCTTTTTCGCCATGTGGGACATGGGACACTGCCGGTTCAAGTGGAAGAAGTTCACGCTGAACACCAAAGTTGTCACGGTCATGACTGTGCTCCTTCTGGTGCTGGGCACGGCGTTTCTGTACTGGACCACAAATCAGACGCTGCTGGAGGCGGCATTTCAGTCCGTCATCGCCCGGACGGCGGGATTCAACACTTATCCGCTGTCCAACTACACAGAAGCTGCTCTGCTGATTTTCACCGTGCTGATGTTCATTGGCGCCAACCCCGGCGGTACCGGTGGCGGCATCAAGACCACGACGTTTTTCGCGGTAGCCATGAAAGCCATCTCCAGCACAATGCGGGGTGACCGGGATGAAGTGTTCTACCGCAAAATCCCGAATGTGGTCTTCACGCAGGCTCTGACGGTTTTCTTCTATGGACTGACTGTGATTACTGTGAGCACGATTCTGATCCTGGCGTTTGAACAGGATCTGTCACTGTCGGCGGTTCTGGTGGAGGTCACCAGTGCGTTTGCGACCGTGGGCAGTACGGTGGGCATCACCCCGGGACTCTGCTCTGCCAGCAAGATCGTGCTCATGATCTGCATGTTCATCGGCCGGCTGGGTCCGCTGACCATTGCCACGGTTCTGGCGTTCAAGGGCAAGAGCGAAGCGCATTTCACGGAAGAAACCATCATGATCGGCTGAGAATGGCCGGATGTTTTACAGGAGAATCAACGAATATGAGAAGAACCCCACAGGACGCAGCCTTTGCGATCATCGGCCTGGGCCGCTTCGGCATGGCTGTTGCCGACAAGCTGTCGGAATACGGATATTCCATCATCTGCTGTGACCGGGACGCAGAAAAAGTCCGGGAAGCCAGAAATCTGACTCCTTTTGCCTATGTGGTGGAACACATGTCCAAGGAGAGTCTGGATGAAATCGGCGTCCGGAACTGCGACTGCGGCATTGTCTGCATCGGATCGGCTTTCGATGTCTCAATCCTGACCACGATGTACCTTACGGAGCTGGGGCTGAAGAAGGTCATTGCCAAGGCAAACTCCGAGGATCAGGCCAAGATCCTGCGGCAGATGGGCGCCATGACGGTGCAGCCGGAGAAGGATTCCGGGACACGGCTGGCGGACCGGCTGATGTACAATGACCAGATCGAGTGCTTCACGCTGGATGGGGAGACCCAGATCCACACTCTGAAAGTTCCTGCCAGTCTGGTGGGACAAAGCGTGGCCCAGGTGGATTCCCGGGCGCGGTACGGCATCAACATCATCGCCATCCGGCATGACAATGACATCATGACCAATTTCGATCCCGACTACCGTTTCCGGGCAGGAGACAAGCTGTCGATCATCGGCAGCAAACGGGATATCGAGCGGTTTGAAGACATGAATTCCGATGAATGACCAGAAACCGGGATGCAGGCTGCAGGAAAAGCGTGCATCCCGGTTCTTTGCGAAAGGGCAGCTGTATGGACCCGGAACTGGTGACATTCGGCTGCCGGATGACAAAAACCCGGCAGGGCAGTCAGGACTGGCAGGTTTCCGGGACGGAACCGGTCCTGATCCCGACGACCCTCATGATACAATGTGGACCAAAGGGGGTATGCTGCATGAATGAGAACCTCGTGCTGGTCACCGGCATGTCCGGAGCTGGAAAAAGCTCTGCGATGAATGCCCTGGAGGACCTGGGCTACTGCTGCATTGACAATTTTCCCCGGGAACTGCTTCCGCAGCTTCAGGAACTTCTGGAGAAGGAACAGGACCGGTACAAGAACATCGCCCTGTCGGTATCGGCGGCGGATTATACAAGTTTTGTGAACTACTTCGACAACATTGCCCGGGAGCTGCAGATCATCTTTCTGGACTGCTCCGACGAAGAGCTGCTGCTGCGCTACCGCTTTACCCGCCGGCAGCATCCGATGATTGCCTCCGGGCAGGCCACAACGCTGGAAGACGCCATTGAAATGGAACGGCTGTCCTTTGACCAGATCCTGGCCAACATGAACAACACGCTGCATGTGGACACCACCAAGCTCTCCAGCCAGGCACTGATCAACCGCATCCGGCACCGGTTCAAGTCCACGGACAAGCCGGAATTCACAGTGACGTTCCAGTCCTTCGGCTTCAAGCATGGAATGCCCATGGATGCGGACATGGTGCTGGATGTCCGGTTTCTGCCCAATCCCTTCTACGAACCGAGTCTGCGGAACAAAACCGGCAATGACAAGGAAGTCTACGACTATGTCATGGAGTCCCAGGACACGCAGGAATACATTCAGCGCACGGCTCAGATGCTGGATTATGTGCTGGATCAGTACAACCGGCAGAACAAGTCCAACATGATCATCAGCGTGGGGTGCACCGGCGGTCAGCACCGGTCGGTGTCCATCGCCAACTGGCTGCATGACCGGTACAAGGACAAATACCGCTGCTTCAAGACCCACCGGGATGTGGAAGGCGGAGAAAACGGATGAAGAAAATCGTGGTGCTGGGGGGCGGAACGGGGCTGTCCAGCATGCTGGCGGGCATGAAAAAGATACCGGATGCCCAGGTCACGGCCATTGTCACTGTGGCGGATGACGGGGGCAGCACCGGCAGGATCCGGAATGCCTACAACGTACCGGCCATGGGAGACATCCGTCATGTGCTCACCGCCATGGCGCAGACCGAGAACGCCGGGATCCTGCAGCAGCTGATGAACTACCGCTTCGAAGGACAGGAAGATGTGGGAGGACACTCTCTGGGCAACCTGATTTTCCTGGCCATGATGGACATCACCGGGTCCTTCATGGGCGCCATTGAATCCCTGTCCCGGGTGATGGGTGTGCGGGGAACGATACTGCCCTGCACGCTGGATGTGGCCACTCTGTATGCCCTCATGGCGGATGGAACGCTGGTGCGGGGAGAAAAAAACATCCCGACCCGGGACAACGCCATTGAACATGTGTACTATCAGCAGGATGTGCAGCCGTATACACAGGCTCTGGAAGCCCTGCGTGAGGCGGATCTGATCATTTACGGAATCGGCAGTCTGTATACCAGTGTCATTCCCAATCTGATCATTCCCGGGATACCGGAAGCCATTTACGACAATCCCTGCCCGAAAATCTACTTCTGCAATGCCATGAGTCAGCCCGGAGAAACCGACGGGTATTCCATGGAAGATCATGTGCGGGCGCTGGAAAAGCACAGTTTCAAGAACCCGGCGGATCTGGTGGTCATCAACGATGCCACGCTGCCGGCGGACGTACTGGCACGCTACGCGGCCATGGGCAGTCATCCCGTGGTATCCGACGGCTCCGATCAGAGCTATGAAGTCTGGCGGCGGCAGCTGACCACCCTCTCCGACAGCGGGCGGGTGCGGCATGATCCTGAAGCCGTGCGGCAGGCGGTGCAGGAAATTCTGGAGGAACTGGATTGAGTTTTACGTATGATGTGAAGCAGGAAATTTCCGGCGCCCAGCTGGATGACCGGCAGGCAAGAGCCCAGCTGGCAGCTCTGCTGCTGGTCAAGGCCACACTGCATATGAACAGCCATGGGACCTATCTGTCGTTTCAGGTGGAAAACGCCAGCGTGGCCAAACACGTCTGGCTGCTGGTCAAGAGGCTGTACACGGTGGAGCCCAGGCTGGCGGTGCTGCGGAAAATGCGCCTGAAGAAAAACAACATTTACCGGATCGTGATCGAGCAGGGAGCGTCCCGGATTCTGGAGGATCTGGGGATCCTGGATGACAGGGGACTGCATGTGAAGCCGGACTATGATCTGATCCGGTCGGAAAAAAACGCCCGTGCCTTTCTGCAGGGGTGCTTTCTGGCCTCCGGCTCGGTGAACAGCCCCCGGACCGCCAATTATCATCTGGAAATCTCCGTCAGCCACCAGGAACTGGCGGAAAGCATACGCCGGATCATGGACCGCTTTTTCCTCTCTGCCAGGATCACCGAACGCAAAAGTCTCTGGGTGGTCTATATCAAAGCCGGGGACAAAATCGGGGATTTTCTGCGGCTGATCGATGCCTCCAATGCGCTGCTGCAGTTTGAAGACCAGCGCATATCCCGGGATTTCTACAACCAGATGCGGCGGCTGGACAACTGTGAACTGGCCAATGAAATGAAGAGCCTCAAGGCAGCCCGAAGCCAGGTGGAAGCCATTGAGCGGATTGAGACGATGATGTCGCCGGAGCAGATTCCGCAGAAGATCCGGGATGCGATGGAAATCCGCAAGCAGCATCCGGAAGCAAGTCTGGCGGAACTCTGCGATGAGATCTACAAAGCCACCGGGGAAATCATCTCCAAATCCGGGATGAAGCACCGGATGACCAGGATCCGGGAGATGGCAGCGGCTCTGGGACAGGACAGGAGGCCCAATGAAACAGACAGGCAGGCGTAGGCACGCAACACATCTGAGCATGGCTGCTGGCCTGGGACTGGCGGGTCTGCTGCTGACCGGGTGTTCGGGACAGGTGGAACTGCGAAAGCACACCTTCACCATTGAGCTGGGACAGGATGTGTATGCCAATCCCGCCCTGTATGCGGATGAAGGCCAGCAGGGCCTGGAACACATGACAGTGTCCCCCGTCAGCAACGGCGTCGCCCGGAAGGACAACCGGTTTGTGTCCCGGGGCTATGAGTATCTGATGGTGGGAGAATATGACTTTGTGCTGGAAAACGGCGGATCGAAGACACCTTTTGTGATCAAAATCAAGGATACACGGCCCCCTACGGTGATTTCCGAAGTCACCGAACTGGATGCCACAGTGGGACAGCGGATAGACTGGAGCACGGTGTTTCCCGCCACGGATATCTCCGGCATCAGCTATGAGGCGCCTTTTGACACCACCGCCACCCCCGGCGACCATGACATTACGGTGAAGATTTCCGACCGGTTCGGCAATGCGGTGGAAAAACCGGTGAAAGTGAAGGTATCAGGATGAACAGCGGTGTGTGGATGGGTCTGATCCTGCCTCTGGCAGGGACGGTGCTAGGCAGCGCGGCGGTCTTCGTGCTCCGGGGCGCCATTCCGGAAAAAACGGAGAAAGCCATGTTGGGATTTGCGGCGGGTGTCATGACAGCCGCTTCGATTTTTTCCCTGATTCTGCCCGCCATGGAACAGTCCGGGTGGCTGCCTGCCGCTGCGGGCTTCCTGCTGGGAATCGGCTTTCTGCTGCTGCTGGATGAACTGGTGCCGCATGTCCATGTGATGTCCCAGGAAGCGGAAGGGCTGCCGGTACCCTGGAAACGCACCACCAAGCTGTTCTTTGCCATCACGCTGCACAATCTGCCGGAGGGCATGGCTGTGGGTGTGGTCCTGGCGGGTCTGCTGGATGGCAGCACGGTGATGAGCACCTCCGCGGCGCTGGCTCTCTGTCTGGGCATTGCCCTGCAGAATGTGCCGGAAGGAGCAGTTCTTTCCATGCCCCTGCATGCGGAGGGCATGCCGAAAACCAGAGCCTTCGGTTTCGGTGCGCTGTCCGGCGTGATCGAACCTGTGGGCGCTGGACTGACAATTCTGTGCCGGCAGTGGATCCTGCCGTTTCTGCCCTGGCTGCTGGCTTTTGCCGCCGGCGCCATGCTGTATGTGGTGGTGGAGGAGCTGGTCCCTCAGTCTCAGAACGGGAAGCATTCCAACATCGGCACGGTGGCGTTTGCCCTGGGGTTTGCGGCGATGATGGTGCTGGATTCCGCATTGTAGAAACGGTAAGGTGAGACTCTATGACAAAATGGGACAAAATCCTGATTGTCTGCCTGATGGCGGCCAGCGTCCTGCTGATTGTGCCCATTCTGCAGGGACAGCCGGTTCCCAGTCAGGCGGTGGTCAGTGTGCGCAATGAAGAGAAACTGCGGCTGAATCTGGCACAGAACGGATCGTATTCCGTGAAGGGCACGCTGGGACCGGTGAACATCGAAGTGCAGGATGGATCGGTCCGGGTGACGCAGGAAAACAGTCCGCATCATTACTGCTCCCGGCAGGGATGGGTGAACAGCACAGCGGTGCCCATTGTCTGTCTGCCCAATGAAACGGTGATCCGGATCCAGGGAGAATCCGGATCCGAGGACACGGTGATCCAGTGAAGACCCGGCGCGCTGTGATTCTCGCCTTTCTCGTGACAGCGGGCATTCTGCTGCAGCTGCTGGAAAGCTTTGTGCCGGTTGTCATGCTGGTGCCCGGGTACAAAATCGGGCTGGCCAATATCGCCGGGCTGTTCGCCCTGTACGCCTACGGCACCCGGGATATGGTGATTGTGACAGTCTGCCGGATTTTTCTGGCGGGACTGCTGACCGGTACGCTCTTTTCCGTGGGCTTTCTTCTGTCCATATCCGGTGCCGTCCTGGCTTTGAGTGCGATGGCTCTTGCCAGAAAGAGCGGACTGTTTTCCATCTACGGTGTCAGCGTGGCCGGCGCAGCGGCGCATTCTGTGGGGCAGGTGCTGGCTGTGACGGCGATTTACCAGCAGTACTTCATGCAGATGTTTCTGCCGGTGCTGCTGGCGCTGTCCATTGTCAGCGGTCTGCTGATAGCGCTGGTCACCGAACGGCTGCTGATCCGCATGCGGCATGTCATTGGCCGGACGCAGCCAGGGAGGAACTGATTCATGGCAGACAGATTTTACGGCCGGCTCCGGCAGCTGGAGCGGGATTCGAAAAATGAAATGACCATTCTGTCGGATTCCCGGTCCAGTCTGGACCAGCTGACAGAAGCCATGGCGGGACAGGAGCTGTCCCTGAACGATTATCTGACGCTGCTGCGGCTGACCGGGCAGAACTACGAACGGTACAGCATGCCGCCTTCCGCCCAGAAATATGTCTTCATGCGGATGCAGTCGGTGCTGAACCTGGGCAAAGAGAAATGGAAGCGGCGGCAGTATCCGCTGCTGACAGACACAGAGGTTCCGCTTCAGCCGGAAATCGAAGCCTATCTGCAGCAGCAGCGGCCCCTCTGGCGTGATCTGCTGCTGCATTATCAGCGGATCCTGGTGGTGACAGATCTGGTTCTGTTCCTGGTGATACTGCCGCTGCTGGTATTTGTGGTGAAGTTCTCCTTTCTCTGGTCACTGATTGTCTCCCTGCTGATCTGGGCGGGACTGGCAGTGTATTTTCAGCTGTTTCTGTCAGAAACCATGGCCCAGGAATATCTGGCTTCGCATTCAGCGAAAATCGGAGACTCTCTGCGGATCTTCGAGCAGTATTTTGTCAGTGCCGGGCTGCCTTCCAGAAAGAAACACAGGACTGAAAACGGCGAAAATTCCTGAAACCTTGTTAGGTTTTAGATTGTTTTCACATTCGCAAGCGCTCTGTGGTATGATGGTCCCGGTGATGTTATGCGTACAAATACCGTGCCGAAAGCCACGCTTCAGCGCTATCCCGTTTATTTGAAAGCGCTGCGCAGGCTGCAGAAGAACGGAGTCAAAAGAATCATGTCCCGGGAGCTTTCCAGTTTTGTGGATATCGAGCCGACCACCATCCGGCGCGATTTTTCTTTTCTGGGCAATCTGGGCAAACAGGGATATGGATATGATGTGGACAAGCTCATTGACATCTTCAACCAGCAGCTGGGCGGAGATTTTGATGAGAAGCTGATCCTGGTGGGAGCCGGCAACCTGGGCCGGGCCCTGCTGAACTACAATAAATGGGATCATGTGGTGGGAGAGGTGGCCTGCGCCTTTGATGTGGATCCCGCCAAGCAGGGAAGCCAGTTCGGTGTCAATGTCTGGAGCATGGACGAACTGGAGGAAAAAATGCCCAAAGGGTGCCGCATTGCCATCCTGACGATTTCCCATGACGTGCAGGCGACGGTGGACCGGCTGGTGAAAGCCGGGATCACGGGCATTGTGGACTTCACTCACCAGCACTTCAAGGTGCCCCGGGGAGTGGTGATCAAAAGCATTGATGTGGTCTCCAGCATTCAGGAACTGGTGTTCATTACCAATTCCATGAATGAGCCCGCAGGAAAACAGCATGGTTAGACAGAAGAAGGAGTGACTAGAATGCTTGCAGTGAAACTCAAAGATACCTTTCAGGAGCTGGACGGTCAGAAGGTGACCTTGCAGGGATGGGTCCGGACCAACCGTGGATCCAAGAAAGCCGGCTTCATCGAACTCAACGACGGCAGTACATTTTCCAATGTGCAGGTCGTGTACAAGCCGGAGCAGACCGCGGATTACGAAACGGTTTCGAAAATCACCCTGGGCAGCGCCATTGAAGTCACCGGCACGCTGAAAGCCACTCCGGGCGCCAAACAGCCCTATGAGATTCAGGCGGATGCCGTCGAGGTGCTGGGTGCCGGAGATCACGATTATCCTCTGCAGAAAAAACGTCATACCTTCGAGTATCTGCGGACGATTCCCAGTGTGAGACCCCGGGCCAACACCTATTACGCCATGTTCCGGCTGCGCAGTGTGCTGTCCATGGCGATTCACCGGTTTTTCCAGGATAGGGGATTTGTGTATGTGCACACACCTGTGATCACCGGCAATGATGCGGAAGGCGCCGGAGAGTGCTTTACCGTCACAACCCGGACGGATGACAAATATGATCAGGATTTCTTCGGCCGGCATGCGCAGCTGACTGTATCCGGTCAGCTTCACGTGGAGCCTTTTGCCCTGACCTACCGGAATGTCTACACCTTCGGGCCCACATTCCGGGCAGAGAACTCCAACACCACCCGCCATGCCAGCGAATTCTGGATGATCGAACCGGAGATGGCCTTTGCGGATCTCTCCGACAACATGGATGTGGTGGAAGACATGATCAAGTACTGCATCAACTATGTGCTGGAGAACGCGCCGGAGGAAATGGCATTCTTCGAGAAAGCCATTGACAAAGACTGCATCCGCCGTGTCAGGGAAGTGGCGGATTCCGATTTCAAGCGCATGACCTACACGGAAGCCATCGGACATCTGGAAAAGGCGAAGGACCAGTTCGAAAACCAGGATATTTTCTGGGGCATGGATCTGCAGAGCGAACATGAGCGCTACATCTGCGAGCAGGTGGTGAAGGGGCCGGTGTTCCTGACGGACTATCCGAAGGAAATCAAGGCTTTCTACATGCGGGAAAACGAAGACGGCAAAACCGTGGCGGCCTGCGATCTGCTGGTTCCCTATGTGGGCGAACTGGTGGGCGGCAGTCAGCGTGAAGAGCGCTATGATGTGCTGAAACGGAAAATGGATGATCTGGGCATGAACGAAGGCAGTCTGGACTGGTATCTGGATCTGCGCCGCTTTGGTGGATGCAAACATTCCGGTTTCGGACTTGGGTTCGACCGGATGCTGATGTATCTTTCCGGGGTTCAGAACATCCGTGATGTGCAGCCTTATCCGCGTACACCGAGAAACCTCATCAACTGAGCAGGACAAATCAAAAAGCCGGCAGCTTTCCGCAGGGAAGCTGCCGGCTTCTGTACAAAGAAAGCTCCTTTTCACGGAAATGCCGCTGGAAAAGGAGCTTTTTTCAGGTTTTCATACCGGGGGATTGGATGCCGCCAGAAAAAATCAGCCGGTGATGAGGCTGAATTCCCTGTACAGCCGGTTCAGCGTCTGCGGATTGTCCAGGGCAGCCAGGAACTCTTCTGTTCTGTCCGCTGTGACCATCATCTGTTTCAGCTGGCTGATCCGCTGTTTCGATTCTGCCTGACCCTGCTGGATGCCCCGCTCGATTCCCTGCAGTTCTCCAGCCCGTTTGCCTTTTTCATATACACCCTGCCCCAGATTGCACATATCCAGCACCTCCTCTTCCACATCCTGTACCGTCGGTATCCCGTAGTCCTCCAGAATACCGAGTCGGTCCACTACGCTCATTGCAGTCGAAAACAACCCGCGGAGTAAATTCCACACCGGCTCTTCTCCGGGCTCCGGCTTTGATTCCTCGTTGAATCCCAGGATCACTGCCTGCACCAGCTCCGCCTTTCCCCACATGTCAGGTTCGCCTGTCGTTTTCTCCGTCAGATTATAGGCTGTGATTGTGTTCCTGTTCTGGCCCGCCACGATCCAGATGCTGCATACCGGCATCAGCCGGTCATAGTCTTGCGCCACATACTCCCGGTCTGTCTGACTGGCAATCAGTTCTCCCAGACAGGAAACAGCCCGGGGCAGCAGTTCATAGTTCTTCGGCTTGTCCTTCTGTATCTCGATGTTGATCAGGATCTCTCTGGCTCCCGCCGGCAGCTGCACCCTGAACAGGATATCGAAACGGATCCCCTTGCTTTCATCTGCCGGCTGGTCCTGGCGATGTCTGAGTTTTTCCCGGTATTCGGTGTTCAGGCCACGGATCTTCAGATCCGGGTGCAGGATTTTCGTGGAGATGCGGATATCCGGATCGATCATGGTCACAATCTGCCCGGCAGGATATGGCTTCAGTTCCGGCAGCACCTGCTTCAGAAAAGCCGCCAGCACCCGGCGGTAGCCGAGAAGCCGTTTGGCGTGATCGTCATAGAGGGCCTGCTGGTCACTGTCCGACAGGTCCAGGGCAATGCTGGTTTTCCGTTGTGTCATCGGTCTCCCCTTTCATCTGTGGGACCAGTATAAAGGAGACTGAACATTATTTCGATATTATTTTAGTATATGAAGTATTTGTGAAACTGTATGAACTTTATCTTGCGGTTTCCAGCGCTGATGGCGGCAAATGGGCTGGATATTGTGCCTGATCATGCCGAATCCGGATCCGATGCTCTGACAGCCTCATCAGACAGCTGACAAAAGGGTGAACCGGCTTCCTTCAGGAAGACACGGTTCACCCTTTTCCGCTTTGCAGAATGGCCCGGATGGCATTGTACAGCACCGGTTTCATCTCGGTCATGGAACAGGGCTTGCTGTCAATCAGGCAGGAATAACAGGTGCCGGAAGCCAGTTCCACCACCAGAAAGAGGGTTTTGTACGGTGTTTCCAGACGCCAGCCATAGTCTGCCGCCAGATCCAGAAACCGGGGATAGAGCTGGAAATCATTTTCCTGCATCAGTCCGCTGATGTTGTCGTGAATGACCGCAAATGTCAGGGAACGACGGATGAATTTCAGCAGGGCAGCCCGGGCTTCCAGCTGATTGACCACATGGTCGATCATGAACACCACTGCATCTTCGAAGGTGGGCTGCGGTGTCAGCCGCAGGGCTGTATTTGCCTGTTCGAACAGCCGTGTGGCTTCCCGGGAAATGATCAGATCCCGCAGCTGTTCCTTGTCGTGAAAGTACAGATAGAACGTTCCCTTGGCCACGCCGGCCTGCCGGGCAATCTCTTCCACAGATACATTCTGCAGCCCGGATTCTGTAAAGAGCTGACCGGCAGCTTCCACGAGACGCTCCATTTTCAGTTTCTTGTTTTCCTGGATTTTGGATTTCATACCCACAGAGTACGCCGAAAGGTATAATGACTTCCAGTCATTTTTTCGTACAAAAACGGAAAAATGACCGGTGGGCAGAAATTGACCGACAGTCATTCCAGGAATAGACTGATGGGCGTACGCAAGGAGGCGTTATGGAAAAACTATCCCAGTTCATCGTGAAGCACAGAAACGCGATCCTTCTTGTCGCCGTGCTTCTGCTGATCCCCAGTATATTTGGATATCTCAATACCCGGGTCAATTACGACCTGCTCTCCTACCTTCCCAAGGATACGGAAAGCATGAAGGCACAGGATGTCCTGGGGGATGATTTCAATCTTTCCAGCGTGGATATGCTGGTGGTCAACGGCATGCCGGAAAAGGATGTGGCGAAGCTCAAGGAGCAGATTCAGGACATCGACGGTGTGGACAAAGTCATCTGGCGGGATTCTGTTCTGGATCTGTCCGTGCCCAGGGAAGCCATTCCCGACAGCATTCAGGACATGCTCTACAGCGGCGATTCCACCATGCTGATCATCACCTTCAAGGAACCCACAGCCAGTGACCGCACCATGGAAGCCATCGCCAGAATCAAGCAGTACTCTCAGATGGACTGCTGGCTGGCAGGGTTCTCCGCCATCACGGAGGACACAAAGGATCTGGTGACAACCGAGACGCCAGTCTATTCTGCGATTGCCGTGCTTCTGTGTCTGGTGGTTCTCTGCCTGGGACTGGAATCCTGGGTGGCGCCCTTTGTCTTCCTGCTGGGCATTGCCTTCCCGATCATCTACAACATGGGTACCAACGTGTTCATGGGTGAGATTTCCTACATCACCAAGTCCCTGGCTCTGATCCTGCAGCTGGCGGTCACCATGGATTACTCCATCTTCCTGCTTCACAGATATCAGGAGGAAAAAGGAAAGCCGGGTGTGACCAATGAACAGGCAATGGCAGATGCCATCCAGGCCACATTTGTGTCCATCACCTCTTCTTCCATCACCACCATTGCCGGCTTTCTGGCGCTGTGTTTCATGAGTCTGACCCTGGGCAAGGACATCGGTCTGGTCATGGCCAAGGGCGTTGTGCTTGGCGTGGCCTGTACGGTGCTGATTCTGCCGGCCCTGATCATGTTCTTCGACAAATGGATCGAGAAGTGGAAACACCCGGTTCTGATCCGTCCTGTGAAGAAAGCGCCTGTCTTTGTCACGAAGCACTACAAGGGAATCATCCTTGCTTTCATTCTTCTGTTCATCCCGGCAATCTATGCCCAGGCAAATGTATCTCAGTACTATGACCTGACAGCCACGCTGCCGGAGGATATGGCCAGCGTGCAGGGAACCACGCAGATGAAGGACAAGTTTGACATGAACACCACCCACTTTGTGCTGGTGGATGACAAACGGTCTTCCCGGGACATGCAGGACATGATCAGTCAGATGGAGGATGTGCCGGGTGTCACCAACGTGCTGGCGTATGAGAAGTACATCGGACCCGGGGTTCCGGATACATTCGAACCGGCTCAGATCGAAGACATCCTTCACAACGGCGGCCGGCGGCTGGTTGTGGTCAACAGCGAATACCGCGGGGCCACGGATGAGGAAAACGAACAGCTGGACACACTGCGGGATATCCTGCACAAATACGACAAGAACGGCATGATCGGCGGGGAAGGCGCGCTGGATGAAGATCTGATCAAAGTCACCAACGTGGACTTCCAGATGGTCAACATCGTATCCGTGATCGCCATCCTGGCCATCATCGCCGTGACCTTCAAGTCTCTGTCACTGCCCTTCATTCTGGTGCTGGCCATTGAGTTCGCCATCTGCGTGAACATGGGCATTCCCTTCTTCACGCACACCACACTGCCCTTTATCGCCAGCATTGTCATTGGCACGATTCAGCTGGGCGCCTGCATCGACTATGCGATTCTGATCACTTCCCGGTTCAAGGAAGAACTGGCCAGAGGTGAAACCCCTGTCCGGGCGATCCAGATCAGCGTCCAGCGCAGCAGCACATCGATCATTACCAGCGGGCTTTCCTTCTTTGCAGCCTGCACCGGTGTGGCGCTGATTGCGAAAATGGACATGATTGCCAGCCTCTGCACGCTGCTGGGGCGCGGGGCGCTGATCAGTGTCCTGGTCATTCTCTTCATTCTTCCGGCGCTGCTGCTGGCCTGCAGCGGGCTGATTTCGAAAACCACCATCGGCTGGCCGAAGCCGGCTGGCAAAGCCGCTGCCGATGGACAGACACAGGCGTAATGCCCTCAGGGACAGGAAAGGGTCCAGGTCAGTATTTATGAAAAAAGACAGCAAACTGAACATGAGCAGACACTATATTCAGAAAATCGGCTCCGCCATTCTGGCGGCGACCATGGCAGCGGGCATGATGCCTGCCCGGATCCTGGCGGCGGGTCAGGATGAAAATCCCACGGAGAAGACCGAAACGGTCTATACGGTTCTGAATCCGGATGGATCCGTGGACAGCACCATCGTGTCCGCCTGGCTGCACGATGACGACGGACTTCACAATGTGAAGGAAGACCTGCAGCTGAAAAACGTCGAAAATGTCAAAGGGGACGACAAGCCTTCCGTCTCCGGCAGCACCTATACCTGGAACAGCCAGGAAACGGACATCTGGTACAAAGGCGATGCCACCCGGCAGCTGCCGGTTGCCGTGAAGATTTCCTACAAGCTGGATGGCAAAGACATCAAACCGGAGCAGCTGGCGGGCAAAAGCGGGAAACTGGCGATCCGCATCAGCTTTACGAACAACGTCGGGCGGCAGGTGAACCTGAACGGCAAGACTGTCACGATTCATCCGTCTTTCCTGGCTGGGGGCATGATGGACATGGATGCGGAGAACTGCAAAAACGTCAAATGCAGTCAGGGCAAGATTGTTTCCGACGGCACCAATGAATTCCTGGCTTTTGCCGCGGTTCCCGGTCTGGAGGAAACCATGAAGGAAGCCGGTCTGTCGGATATGGCCAGCGATCTGGACATTTCCGATGACATTGAAATCACGGCAGATGTGAAGGACTATGATCCGGCGAGTCTCATGATGGCCATGACCAATGATCTGGATCTGGAAGAGATTCCGCAGCTTGGGTCCATCAGCGAGCTCACCGGCGGTGTGAAGCAGCTGTATGATGCGAGTCTGCAGCTGGAAGACGGTTCCCGGCAGCTGTACGAAGGGACTTCCCAGCTGAAAACCGGCATTGAACCGCTGAGTTCGGCTCTGCCCCAGATCACGCAGCTGGGGGATGCAGCCACGCAGCTGCACGATGGTTCATCCCGCCTGAAGGACGGGCTGCTGGCTTACACAGCCGGTGAAGAGCAGCTGGCTGCCGGCACAAAACAGCTGTATGGAATCACCGATGGCATTTCCCGGGTGCAGGGCAGCGTGTCCAGCACGGATGGCTCCATGATGACACTGAAAAAAGGCAGCGAGTCGCTGGCGGCAGGTCTGAAGCAGCTGGAGGGATCTGTCAGCGCCATGGATGCCAGCGGTGTCACCCAGCTTCTGTCCGGAGCCAGAACGCAGCTGGAAGCCATGCAGCAGACAGTGGACAGGGACCGGCAGGTGCTGGGCGGTCTGCAGTCTTCCATGTCTCAGGCAAATGCTTCCCTGGAACAGCTGGAGCAGGCGATGCCCCAGTTTGAAGCGGCTGCCAAAGACGCTGCGGCGCAGATGCAGACCATTTCCGCCACGATTGCGGAAGACAACAAAACCATCGCCGGCAGTCAGGCGCAGCTGGATGCGGCGAAGCAGACCGTGACAGCACAGCTGGATGCGGCGATTGCGGCACTGACCTCCGCCAAAACCGCCATCAGCGATGCAGCTGCAGCCACAAATGCCAGTACACAGCAGGCGGCGGATGCCACCAACGCTTCGATTCAGCAGGCCATCAGCGATGCCAACAGCGTGCTGCCTGCCGACAAACAGATCAGTACCGGCAGCCAGGCTGCTGCCAGCCAGGCTGTGGCGGACACCTCTGAAATTGATGCCCAGATTGCCGCACTGGAAGCAGCGAAGCAGGAGGTTGCGGGTGTGAAGGACCTCAGTTCCCTGAAGGAGCTGGACGGCACACAGCTGATGACAGACCTGCAGGGCATCCAGAGCATGCTGCAGCAGGTATCCGGGACCTTGACGCCCATGGCAGCACAGCTTGACGAAGCCGGCAAGGCGCTGGATGGACTGGATCAGGATCTGAGCTCTTCCATTCAGACGCTGGATGCCATGGAGCAGCAGATCCAGGGTGTGAAACTGCCGGAAAACCTGGACGCGCTGAAAGCCGGCGTGGCACAGCTTTCAGCCGGTGCTGATTCTCTGAACACCGGCGTCAGTGCCCTGGAAACGGGACTGGCCCAGCTGCAGACCCAGGCTGGTGCAGCCCTGGATCAGGTGAATGCCGGTGCAGATCAGCTCAGTGCCAACAATGAAGCACTGAAGCAGGGGGCTTCGGCTCTGGAAGCCGGCACCGGTCAGCTGGAAAGTCAGAAAGGCAAACTGTCCCAGCTGGGCAGCGGCCTCAGCGAGCTGACTTCCGCGGTGGATCAGCTCAACAGCGGCGCCAGCCAGCTGTATGATGGCAACCGCGAGTTTGTGCAGTCCGGCACGAAGAAACTCAATGACAGCGTAGGCATTGCGGCTCAGGATCTGGAAGTCTTCCGGGCACTGGCATCGGATGTCCGGAATCTGAATGCAGACTACGAAGTCTTTGCCGGCGCACCGGAAGGTGCTGAAACCCGGACCATGTATGTGTTCCGGACAGCGGATATCAAAAACGACGACAGCAGCGACGCAGAAAGCAGCAACTGACCGGATGCAGCTGCAGGGGAGGACCGGATGGTCCTCCTTTTTTGCGGCTGCCACCTCAGCCACGGATGATGCCCCGGCATTCAGCCGCAGGCTGACATCGGCCAGCGGAAACCGGCGGGGCACAGATGACACTCAGCCGTACCTTTTGTACCGGGAAGCGGAAATCACAGATATAATGGAACCATGCGAATTGAGAACAGACGGCCGGAGGGCCGGAGACATACACAATCAGGGAAAGTCCGAAGACGGAAAAAACGCCGTCTGTCGGCGTATGGCTGGGTGCTGCTGGTGATCCTGCTGGCACTTTGTGCAGTGGGGGGATACTGGTGGTTTACCAGGCCGGGTCCGGTGGAGAAACTGGATCTGACGGTGCTGGAGACCAGTGACAGGAAAGCGGTGAAGGAGGGCGTGCGGACGGATTTTTCCGAAGACGAGGTGTATCCTTTGCGGGATTACGCATTTCTGGGAGAAACCCTGACGCTGTATCAGAATCCCTATGATCCGGTGCAGACCGATCCGACTCTGGGAAAGAACGTGATGCTGCGCAATATTGTTACCGGAGAGGAATTCACGTATACCTTCGGAGGCGGGGGAGATCTGGGAATTCAGACCGGGGATCTGCCGGAGGGAGTCTATGAACTGTATCTGTATGAGCAGTACGACAGGAAGCGGCTGTATTTTGAGGAAGCGCTGCAGTCGCAGCCGCTGGAGGACATACGGCGGAATCAGCAGGTGAAATCCGTGGTGCTGGATGCCGGCAGGGATATCCTGGCGGATTATGATGTAGCGCTGGACCGCAACTATGCGTTTCTGGTGGTGACTGACCAGGTGCCCCGGGTGAAGACCGTGGATGTGGTGCTGGATCCCGGCGGGAACCTGTACAATGAGCTGACGGGTGTGACGGATACCGGTGCCGAGTATCAGGGTACGAATGAAGCGCAGCTGGCGATGGAGCTGGCGGATCTGGTGGCAGCCAGGCTGGAGGCAGCCGGGCTGAAGGTGTCCTATACCCGGGAAGATGATGACATTGCGGGGTATTACGGAGATGCAGGCCGGGCAGCGGCGGGATACAGCCGGCAGGGCAAGGTGTTCCTGTCTCTGGTGATGGCGGAAGATGGCGGGGCAAGACCCTGGTTTCTGACCAGTCCGTTTGTGTCCGGGAGCCTGCCTTCCAGAATGGCGTACAGCCTGCGGCAGCTGGGTGTCGAGCTGACGGACGTGAATGCCGATGCACCGGATGCGGCGGTGGGATATGATGCCCGGCAGCAGAATGAGGACTGGAGCTACAATCAGTTTTCGATGACGCCGGCGATCCGGGAAACCGGCGGCAAGATCACCTGGGCGGGACAGAGCGGTGTGATCACCGGCAATCAGATGTATCAGAACGCAGCGGGCATGTACCCGGTGCAGTTTGTGTTTGGGAATGCGGACAGCGAAGATTCCATGGCGTATTACCTGGCGCATAAGGAGCAGATTGCCGATGGACTGGCGCAGGGCATTCTGGATTACTATGGGATCGAGATGCCGGCCGGGGATGAGGATGCCCAGGCATACGGCGGGTCCACCGGAACGGCACAGCAGCCGGTTTCCGGGCAGAAAGCCGGGGAAGAGACGGAGAACACCGCAGAGAAATAAGCCCGCAGTCTGCGGGATGAAAACACGGAAATGAGGTGCAGGAGATGAAGCTGCAGATCAGCGACGGATACAAGAGCTTCGGCGCGTTTGATATTCTGGAAGGCGCCGGGCTGCAGGTGAAAGCCAGCGAGAAAATCGGGCTGGTGGGACGCAATGGAGCGGGAAAGACGACTTTGCTGAAGATCATGGCCGGGGAGGAAGATCTGGACAGAGGTCAGGTCATTGTGCCAAAGGACATCCGGGTGGGGACGCTGAGTCAGATCACCTTCGGAGATCTGGGGAAAACGGTCCATGAGGCGCTGCTGGAGGTGTTTGAACCGCTGAAGCAGCTGGAGCGCCAGATGGAGGATCTGACACAGGTGCTGGAGTCAGATCCCAGCCAGAGCAACCTGGAGAAATTCGACCGGCTCCAGACGGAATACCAGGCAAAGGGCGGCTATGAATACGAAAAGGAGCTGCAGACGGTGTTTCATCATTTCGGGTTTGCGCCGGAGGAACTGGAGAAGAGACTGTCTGAGTTCTCCAGCGGGCAGCGGACACGGATCGGACTGGTGAAACTGCTGCTGTCCAAGCCGGATGTGCTGCTGCTGGATGAGCCCACCAACCATCTGGACATTGACTCCATTGAATGGCTGGAGGGGTATGTGAAGCGCTATCCCGGTGCGGTGGTCATTGTCAGCCACGACCGGATGTTTCTGGATCATGTGGTGGATGAAATTGCCGAGATTGAATTCGGAAAAGTCCGGGTGTGGCCGGGCAGTTACACGCAGTTTGTGAAGGCGAAGGAAGACTGGCTTCAGAAGAACCACGAGGCCTATATGCGGCAGCAGGAACAGATCCGGAACATGGAGGCGCTGATTGAGAAGTTCCGCTACAAGAAAAACAAAGCGGCGTTTGCCCAGAGCAAGATCAAACAGCTGGACCGGATGGAAAAAATCGAGGATTCCAGAAGCGACCGGAGCCGGATGAAAGCCCGGTTCACCGCCGGGAGACCCGGCGGCAGGCGGGTGCTGGAGACCGAACATCTGAAAGCCGGCTACGACAGTGTGCTGGCGGATGCCACGCTGACACTGATGAAAGGCGAACGGCTGGGGATCGTGGGTCCCAATGGCACGGGGAAATCCACATTCATGAAAACCATTGCCGGCAGGCTGGCTCCGCTGTCGGGAACCTTCCGCTGGGGGCACCAGATCGATCTGGGGTATTTTGATCAGGATACGGCGCAGGATACCGGGACGGGAACGGTGATCGATGAATTGTGGGATGTGGCACCGGATGCGACGCAGACGGAGATCCGCAGCACACTGGCAAGTTTTCTGTTCACGCAGGACGAAGTGTTCAAGGATGTCTCGGACATCTCAGGCGGCGAGCGGGTCAGGCTGGCGCTGGCAAAACTGATGCTGGCGCACGACAATGTGCTGCTGCTGGACGAGCCCACCAACCATCTGGATATTCCCGCCAGAGAGGCGCTGGAGGATTCTCTGAAGGATTATGACGGCACGGTGATTTTTGTGAGTCACGACCGGATGTTTCTGGACAAGTCCGCCACGAAGATTCTGGAGATCCGGGACGGGAAGACCACGCTGTATGATGGCAGCTATGCTCAGTATCTGGAAGGAGCGGCAGCGCCTGTGAAGGAAGAGGTCCGGGAAGAGAAAAAGCCTGAAGCCCGGGTTTCTTTCCAGGATCAGAAAGCTTTGAAGAACCGGATCCGCAAGCTGGAAGAGCTGATTGCCCGGGAAGAAGAGAAGCTGGAGACGATGCGGGAGCTGCGCTATGAGCCGGAGTATTATCAGGATTACCGGAAGATGGAGGAACTGGATGCGCAGATCGACGATCAGCACAATGTGATTGCCGGTCTGTACCGGGAGTGGGAGGAGAAACTGGCTCTGGCTGAAGAAGCGGAGGAGTGAGCTCTGCCGGCCGTTCTGTCATTCAGACATCACAATCATCAGCTGCAGGTGCCGGGCGACAGGCCCTGGCACAGTGCGGCATGCAGGAAAAAAGAGAAACCGGTTCACCCTCATGACCTGTGTTCAGTGTCGTGAGGATGGATCAGTTTCTCTTTCTGTTTTCTGGTCAGCTGCTTGATCTCCCATTCCCGGCGCATGGCTTCCTGCCTGGTGGAAAACCGCTCGGAATGGACGATCCGGACAGGGCGCCGGCTGCGGGTGTATCTGGCTCCTGTGCCGGCGTTGTGGGCAGCGATACGGCGGTCCAGGTCTTTGGTCCACCCAGTGTAGTAGCTGCCGTCGGCACACTGTACGATATATACAAAAGCCATGTCGTCGGGCATGGCTTTATCAGGGCAGAAACCGCCGGGTTTATGCATGGTAGCCAAAACGGGAGAAGGGAAATAGAACCATGAAGTCCTTGGCCAGGATGTCTTCTTTCTTCACCGGACCGGTTTCCCGGGAATCCATGGAAATCGGACGGTTGTCCCCCATCAGGAAGTATTCGTCTTCCTGCAGGGTCACGGGACCGAAGCTGTCGTTGAAGTAGCCGTTGGTGTTGTACCAGTCCTTCGCGAAGGATTCGTCCAGATAGGAGGATTCATCCAGCTTTTCCCCGTTGATATAGATTGTCTCATCTTTGCACTCGATGGTCTCGCCGGGCAGCCCGATGACCCGTTTGACGACGGAGTAGGTCTTGCCGTCTTCTTCGTTGACCATGTTGGCGGTTACGATATCGCCCCGTTCAATATCTTCCGTAGCCAGAGCCAGAACATTGGAGAATCCGCGGTCATCGGTCTGCAGGGTTGGATACATGCTGCGTCCGGAGACCACATTGGGTTTGATGACCAGGGAGGTGATCAGGATGATGACCACCGAGCAGATCAGAAACGTGCCGATGAAGCTCAGGATCTCTTCAAATATGGTTTTTTCGTCTTCTTCGTTGTATCTGTATTCTGTCTGATGTTTTACAATTCTTTTCTTTTTCTTTTTAGCCATGCCATGATTTTACCACGACTTTGCAATGGAAACAGAGTCAGTCTGCTCAGTATTCGGAGTCCTGGGAAAAAGGAGAGGAACGAAGGTGACAGAAAGAGAAAATTCACCCGACTTCACAAACACTTCATATCCTGAATTGTTATCGAGACAATATCCGGTCTTTGTTATACTGGTCTCACAGAAAGACAAACCGAAGAGCTGTGAACTGCTGCCCCGGGCTGTTTCCTGTCTGGGAGAACTGATTGCCAGTCAGACAGACCGGGAGCATGTGGAAGAGGAGGTGCTGGATATGTGCAATCTGGGGCAGGGTGTATATGAAAAAGGCAAACGGGCTGGAGAACTGCAGGGAATCAAGCAGGGCATTCAGCAGGGCATTGAACAGGGCCTTCAGCAGGGCATTGAACAGGGTCAGGCAGAATCGGAGCAGCGGATCAGTAGGCTCAAGCATTTGATGATCGAAGCAGACAGAACAGAAGAGTTCCTGGCTGCACTGGACGATCCGCAGACGCTGTCCCGGCTGTACAGGGAATTCGGCATCATCACCGGCTGAAGCGGACGCCGGCAGAATGAGCATGAAGGTGCGCACGAAAATCCGGAAACATCCCTGGGCCGCCGCTGTTTTCTGTACTGTTCTTCTCGGCGGCTGCAGGGCTGATATATCTTACAGACAGCAGTTCCCTCATTTGGATGTGTCTGACGGACTTGTCCAGGGGCTGCAGCATGCCGCCAGCCGGAATGGTTCAGACTATGCGCAGGATACATCCCCTGTTCAGCAGGAGGAACCGGCTCCGGATCCGGACACAGTCCCTGCCGTATCAGAGCAGTCTTCAGATGTGCAGCTGCAGGAAGTGATGCATCCGGTTTCCCGGTGCGTCCAGGAGACCGGCTGGTACTGTGGTCCGGCGGTGATGCAGATGCTGCTGAGCCACTATGGCATAGCCGCCTCCCAGCCGGATCTGGCCCGGCAGCTGCATACATCTCAGGTGACAGGAACAGAATATGCAGACATGGCTAGAGTCGCCAGCGTCCAGGTGTTCGGCAGGGAACCGGGCAATAATGGCGAACCGGGATTCCGGGCCTGGACTGGCACGGAAAATGCCATGACGCCACAGGACCAGGAACAGTTTCTGACAAGAGCAAACCGGGACCTGACAACCGGAGATGTCCTGTCTGCTGCCGTGGATGTGGGAACTCTGTATCCTGAACTGAACATCCGGGGTGCGCACGTGGTGCTGATCAACGGCGCACGCCAGGATGAAAATGGATACATCTGCCAGCTGCGGCTGGAAGATCCCTCCTATCTTGTGGATTATGGCACAGAAGAAGAACACTGGGTGGATACTGACCGGTTTCTGAATGCCATGAACCGCTGTCCCGAACCCGGATACATCTGGTAGAAACAGGAGAGAACCCATCTGCTTCATTGTCCGAAGGATAATTTCGCGATTTTTCAAATCTCTGCTTGCACCCGATGGCCTGCTGCGGTAAGATAAGTAGGCACATTGGGGTATAGCCAAGCGGTAAGGCAGCAGACTCTGAATCTGCCATTTCCGTGGTTCGAATCCACGTACCCCAGCCACTGTTTTTGGGGTATAGCCAAGCGGTAAGGCAGCAGACTCTGAATCTGCCATTTCCGTGGT
>NZ_CAJUPA010000015.1:43171-54955 GCF_910588395.1 uncultured Faecalibaculum sp.
TCGAATCCACGTACCCCAGCCACAGACAATTCAGGAACCTCCGGGTTCCTTTTTCTTTTGCGCCCCGGCAGACCGGGAGGACTCCCGGTCATTGGCAGACTGGATGGATTGAGCTGGTTGCGCCGGTGCGGTAAACTAGACTCTGAGAGGATGATTTTCAATGAAGAAAACACGTACCAGGTTTGCACCAAGCCCGACAGGCTATATGCATATCGGCAATCTGCGGACTGCTTTGTTTGAATACCTTATCGCCAAGCATGACGGCGGTGATTTTCTGCTGCGGATCGAGGACACCGATCAGGAACGCAAGGTGGAAGGGGCGGAAGACATGATCTACAAAACCCTGAAGGACTGCGGCCTGAACTGGGATGAGGGACCGGATATCGGCGGTGATTTCGGGCCCTATGTCCAGTCTGAGCGTCTGGGGATGTACAAGGGGTTTGCCGAGGAGCTGGTGAAACTCGGCGGCGCCCACTACTGTTTCTGCTCGGAAGAGGAAGTGGAAAAACAGCGCCGGGAAGCCGAGGAACTGGGAATCGGTTTCCGCTATGACGATCCCTGCCGGCACCTGTCACAGGAAGAAATCCAGGCCAGGCTGGATGCAGGTGAACCCTATGTGATCCGGCAGACGATCAAAAACGTCGGAGAAACGTATTTTGACGACGAAGTCTATGGCCGGATCGAATTCGACGGCGATCTGCTGGATGACCAGATCCTGCTCAAAAGCGACGGATTCCCCACTTACAACTTTGCCAACATCATCGATGATCACACCATGAACATTTCCCATGTGGTGCGGGGCAATGAGTATCTGTCCTCAACGCCGAAATACAACCTGATTTACGATGCCTATGGCTGGGAGCGTCCCACCTATGTTCACGTTCCTCCTGTGATGAAGGACGAGCAGCACAAACTGTCCAAGCGCAACGGCGATGCCAGCTTCCAGGATCTGCTGGCCAAGGGATATCTGCCGGAAGCCGTGATCAACTACCTGGCGCTGCTGGGCTGGAGTCCGGAGACGGATCAGGAAATCTACACGATGGAGGAACTGATTGAAAACTTCGATGTGAAGCGGATTTCCCGTTCACCGGCGATTTTCGATATCGACAAGCTGACCTGGATGAATGGTGTGTATCTGCGGAACATGGATCTGGAAACCTATCATGAGACCATTCTGCCCTGGCTGAAACCGGCACTGAAGAACCCGGATCTGGATACGATGGAAATCGCGAAGATCCTGCAGCCGCGTATTGACAAGCTGTCGGATATTCCCGAAGCGGTGGATTTCTTCAACCATCTGATGGATCACGCGCTGGAGATGTACCGGCACAAAAAGATGAAATCCACGCCGGAGCTGGCGCTGAAGTCTCTGCGGCAGGCCCGCGAGGTGATCGCAGCCATTGCGGATGAGGACTGGAGCGAGGAAACCGTGCATGAAGTCCTGCTGGATCTGCCGAAGCAGATGGGACTGAAAAACGGTCAGGTGCTCTGGCCGGTGCGCACGGCGGTGACCGGCAAGCAGTTTACCCCGGGCGGCGCGATTGAAATCGTGAACATTCTGGGACGGGAAGAATCTCTGCGCCGGATCGACCGGGGCATTGCCCGGCTGGAGGAAGCGCTGGCCGGTGAAGAACTGGCAGGATGAACTGGATGACCTTTCTGGTCAGGATCGGTATTTTCCTGATCATCATGCTGGCCGGGTTTCTGCTGGGGCCAATCATCCGCAATGTCATCGAGAAAATGGCGCGGAATGCCCAGGACAAGGGTGTGTACACCTTTCTGGGTTCCCTGGCTTCCAACAGCATCAAGGTCATGGCGTTCATCATCGCCCTGTCCAGCATCGGCGCGGATACCACCGTGCTGGTGGGGGCTTTTTCCGCTCTGGGCGTTGGGCTTTCCCTGGCGCTGAAAAACAACATGGCCAATGTTGCCGGCGGCATGCAGATCCTGCTGACCAGACCCTTCAAAGTCGGGGACTATATTTCGGTGGCCGGCAGCCAGCAGATGTATGAAGGCACGTGTTCTGCCATTGAGATCATGTATACGAGCCTGATCACCTACGACAATACGGTGGTCATTGTTCCCAACTCCACGCTGATTGAAAACGTGGTCACGAACTACAGCAACGAGAACTACCGCCGTATGGTCATCACCATTCCCGTTGCCCTGCACACGGATACGGTCATGGCCTGCCGGGAGTTTGCGGCGGTGGCCGGTTCGGTGAACAATGTCCTGAGCGAGCCGGCGGTTTCCTGCATCCTCAGCGGCTACAACCCGGATGGAACGGCGGCAGTGCTGAAGCTCTATGCCTATGCCACGTTTGACAATTACTGGCCGGTTCTGTATGCCATCAATGACGCCATTCAGATCCGCCGGAAAGAGCTGGGCATTGACCAGCCTTCCAGCAGCATCATGGTGCAGGAACCGGGGCAGGTCAGTCGGAAACCGGTAAGCGGCAGCTGACATCAGCGGTAGCCATCTCTGTGCAGAGAACGGCTTCCGCTTTTTCTCTGCGCAGCCGGCGGTGTCCGCGCAGCGTGGACAACCGCACACATTTATCCTACAATGTGGGATGTGAATGTTTTTGATTATTACCGGACCACGCCGGCGGTGCCGGTCACAGAGCACAGCCGGTTCTGGCGCAGGGCAGATGGCCTGCTGCGGCAGGCGGGGCTGACGGAACACAGACGGCATGAGGAAATCGCCCGCTGCAGTGAAAGCCTGCAGGCTGATCAGGATGAGACACGGACTCTGCAGGAACTGAAACAGCGGCTGCCCCGGTTTTCCTGGAGACGGGAACTGCAGGATCTGCCGCTCTTTCTGGCTGTCTATCTGGGCGGACTGCTGGGGATCTACGAACATGTGCTCATTCCACTGGCTGCTCATGAGCCGCTGCAGCTGAACATGGCTGTAACCCCGGGACTGCTGCTTCAGTGCATCTGGGTTTACCTGATCCTGAAGGCACTGCTGCTGCTTCTGGCGTTCGAAAAACCCGGCTGGAAATACTGGGGCGGCATCATTGGTCTGTTCTGTCTGTATCTGGCGGGGATCTGGTTCTGCAGTCATCTGCTGCAGCCGGTGCTGTTCCAGGTCAACGTTCTGCTG
Organism: uncultured Faecalibaculum sp.; assembly: GCF_910588395.1. Taxonomy (GTDB): domain Bacteria; phylum Bacillota_I; class Bacilli_A; order Erysipelotrichales; family Erysipelotrichaceae; genus Faecalibaculum. Next base: position 46,277 of record NZ_CAJUPA010000015.1, read on the forward strand.
CTGACCATGGTGCTGGCTGCCGCCGCCTGGCTGGCATACTGCCGGCGGGCTGGGAAAAGGAGGAAATGAGCAACATGATGAATGTGATCCTGTGGACAGCCGGGGCGCTGCTGTCCGGCATCCTGCTGCTTCTGGTTCCGGCCAGACTGCTGCGGCAGATCACCAGTCCCTTTACCTTTTCCAGCAAAGGGATCCGGAAAATCCGCCGCTGGCACACCACCACCGACACCCTGGGCAATGTGCTGGAGACGCTCTGTGTGATCTGGTGCTTTGTCTGGCCCTTCGTGCCCGATGCCACTCTCTGGTACGGCCTGATTCTGGCTTTCACCCTGCTGTGTGCCATCTCCCGCTGCGCCATCATTGCCCTGAAGCAGACAAAAGGCTATCCCGGTGCGGAAATCCGGGTGGTGATGGTCTGCCTGTGGATGGTGGGCATCATTGGTTTCGGGGCTGCGGGCGGCTTTTTCAACGGCAGCATCTTCGCTTTGCCGGTGCACACCCTGGCACAGAAAGCCCTCACCGGGACGCTGCTGGATGACCTGTTCTATTACCTCAGCGATCCAGGTCTGTTTCACTATCTGCTGGAATCCGTGCTCATGCTGATTCCTCTTTGCACGCTGTGGAATCAGTTCAAGCACATGCGGCTGGAACGGACGTACAAGTCCATCAACCTGTTTTTCTTCCTGTGCAAAATGCTGGTGATTTACGCTGTGCTCATTGGCGGCGGCTGGCTGGGATTCGATTTTCTGAATTCAGTCTGGCACTTTGAATCCGTACAGGTGTAAGCCTGCATGACAGTGACCTGGAAACAGGTCTTTTTTCATTTCGGATCGTCCGGATGCAACCCTGTCCCTGTCCCCGGCCGGTCCCCCTGCTGCGCAGACACAATGGGTCCGGGAATAAATGGGTTTATAATGGACTGCGTAAGACAGCTGCGGCTGTCAAGGCAAGGAGGAACAAGCGATGAACGAAGCTGCATCCCGGCTCGCGGCCCTGCGGGCGGAAATGAAACAGGACAGCCTGTCTGCATACATCATTCCCACCAGTGATTTTCATGATACAGAATACGTGGCGGAGTATTTTGCCGCCAGAAAGCACTTTTCCGGATTCACCGGCAGTGCCGGCACCCTGGTGGTTCTGGCGGACAAAGCCGCTCTGTGGACAGACGGACGGTACTTTATTCAGGCAGCCAGAGAACTGGAAGGCTCGGGTATCGAGCTGATGAGAATGGGGGAAGAAGGAACACCCACGATTATGCAGTATCTGGAAGAAAACCTGAAAGCCGGAGATACTGTGGGCTTTGACGGGCGGACGGTGTCGTTCAACGAAGCCAGAGAATGGAAGCGCAAACTCGCTGCCCGCGACATTCAGGTGGAAACCGGCAAGGATCTGATCAGCCGGGTCTGGACAGACCGGCCGGCCATGCCTGCCACCAGAACCTTCCCGTATCCCATTGCATACGCCGGCAAAAGCGTCTCCGAAAAACTGGCGGATGTGCGCAGCGTGATGAAAGAGGAAGGGGCAAGAGCCCATGTCATCACGAAAGTCGATGAAATCATCTGGCTGTTCAACTTCCGGGCTGATGACATTCCCTGTTTTCCCGCAGCCCTTTCCTATGCCCTGATCACCCCGGAATCCGCAACTCTGTACATTGATGAATCCCGTGTGGATCCGGAAACCAGAGAACAGCTGAAGCAGGCCGGTGTATCCCTGTCCGGCTATGACCGCATTTATGAGGATGTGAAAGTACTGGAAGGACCGGTCATGCTGGATCCCTCCTTTGTGAACTCCACACTGGCCCAGTCCCTGCCCCAGGAACCCCTGGAAATGCCGGATCCTATCGTGGCCATGAAAGCGGTGAAAAACGAAGCGGAACTGGCTGCCACACGGGAAGCCCATCTCAAGGACGCGGTGGCTGTCACCGAGTTCATGTACTGGCTCAAGCACCTGCCGGAAGACGCACAGGAGACCGAAGTGTCCGCCGCAGACTACCTGCAGAACCGCCGGAAAGCCCAGGAGGGGTATTTTGAAGATTCTTTCTCCACCATCAGCGCCTACAGGGAAAATGCAGCCATGATGCACTACCACCCCGGCGCTGTGAACGTGCCTTTGAAGAAGGAAGGCATGCTGCTGGTGGACTCCGGCGGACAGTACATGGATGGAACCACGGACATTACCCGGACATTTGTGCTGGGACCCATTACGGAGGAAGAACGGAAATGGTTCACGAAAGCCCTCCGGGGACACATCCGGCTGGAACAGGCGAAATTCCTGCAGGGCTGCCGGGGACTGAATCTGGACATTCTCGCCCGGGGACCGATGTGGGACGAAGAAATCGACTATCAGTGCGGGACTGGTCACGGTGTGGGACATGTATCCAATGTGCATGAAGCCCCCAACGGATTCCGGTGGAGAATTGTTCCGGAACGGAATGACTCCTGTGTCCTGGAACCGGGCATGATCACCTCCGATGAACCCGGTGTCTACATGGAAGGCAAATTCGGGATCCGGCACGAGAACGAGATCCTGGTGAAGAAAGCCGGAAAGAACCGGTACGGTCAGTTCCTGGAATTTGAGCCCCTGACCTTTGTGCCCTTTGACCGGGATGGTCTGGATCCGGCACTGATGACCGGCGACGAAATCCGCTGGCTGGATGACTATCACCGGCAGGTGCTGGAGAAAGTCGGCCCCCGTCTGCAGGACGAGGCCATCCGGACCTGGCTGCAGGACGTGACCCGGCCGCTGCAGGGATGAAAGAACGGATGTTTGACATGGAATGCCCGGAATGCGGGCATTCTTTTCAAATCAGGCGGGATACGCTGCTCAGTGCCGGCAGCTCCCGGGATGAAATGATCCGCAGCGGGGCGTGGTTCCGCCACCGGTGCTCCCGCTGTCAGTGCGTGTTTTCCATGGTGCATCCGTTTCTGTACCGCAACCACGCCAGAGGCTACATCGCCGTTCTGTCCCCTGAAGGAGACATGCCGGAGATCACCGAGGAGAAAACCGTGGCGCTGGCCCGGGATCCGGATGCCTTCTGCGAGCTGGTGCGGATCCTGGATCAGGGGCAGGATCCTGACCGGATCTGCCGCATCCGGGATGTGGTCCGCAAAAAGACAGGACGCAGTGCACTGCGGTATGAAACAGCGGGAAATGGCATCCTGTGGTTCTTCGATGCCGATGGCAGTCTGGCCATCCGGGATCCGGGCTGATGGAAGTGGGCGGCAGGAGAGTGTAAGAAGAAGGGCTGAAATATGATCCAGCCTTTTTTCTGTTTTCTTTTTGATGTACTATTAATTTAAGAATTTAGTCATTCAAACGGGAGCAGACTATGAGAAATTTTGACTATCTGAAAAAAGAACCGGTGTATCAGCCGTTTGCAGATCCGGCTATTGCAGCAGAGCGGGTCTTTGCCATTGATCCGTCATCATCCATGATCAATATAAGAAAAGCAGTGGAGCAGGCGCTGAAGTTTGTATTCCGACAGGAACACATTATTGCTGGTGAAAAAGACAATCTTGTCTCCATGCTGCATAATTCTCAGTTGCAGGAGATTCTGCCGGAGGGGATGATCCGTGACCTGGATATTATCCGTATGCTAGGCAACCAGGCGGTACATACAGACAAGAAAGTTGAAAAAAGACGGGTTGTTCAGGCATTCATGGCGCTGTATGAGTTTCTGGACTGGATCGCTTATGGTTATGTTCAGGATGGAAATGATATATGGGATCCGGACAGAAAGTTTGTTCCTGCCCTGCTGCTGCCCAAACCCGGACTTTCTCGTACGGACGAAGAGCCAAAAACTGAACTCAGCAAACAAACGGCAGATGCTCAGCCCGGTTCAAGAAATAAACAGGATTATCCCATGGCTCCGCGGGAATCCGAGACAAGAAAACTGTACATTGATCTGATGCTGGAAAATGCAGGGTGGAAAAAAGGTACAAACTGGCTGGAAGAAGTCAGTGTCAGCCCCATGCCGACAAAGAGCGGAAAAGGAAATGCCGATTATGTTCTGTATGGACAGGATGGAATGCCGCTGGCGGTCCTGGAAGCAAAAAAGACCACGGCTGACCTGGCAAAGGGCAGGCAGCAGGCATCCCTGTATGCAGATGCTCTGGAAAAACAGTGTGGAAGACGACCTGTCATCTTTCTCAGCAATGGTATGGAAACCCGGATCATTGACGGTATGTACCCGGAGCGAAAGGTCGCGGATGTATATTCTCCCAGAGATCTGGAAAAACTGTTCAATTTGCGATCCAGCTGGAAACCGCTGACTCCTGTACATTCCAGTGATGCCATTGCAGGTCGCTATTATCAGAAACAGGCAATCGCTGCCATATGCGAACGGCTGGAAAGGAAAAAGAGAAAAGCTCTGCTGGTCATGGCCACTGGCTCCGGGAAAACGCGGACTGCAGCTGCTTTGATTGACTGGCTGGTTCAGAGAGGGTGGGTCCGCAATGTACTGTTCCTGGCAGATCGCAAAATGCTCGTCAGTCAGGCCAAAGCGGCCATGGAAGCCAGCCTTCCGGATTTATCTGTCACAAATCTCTGCGATGGAAAGAACAATCCGGATGCCAGAATTGTGGTTTCCACCTATCAGACAATTATGAACTGCATCGATACCACCAGTGACAACTATGGCAGAATTTTTACGCCCGGGCATTTTGACCTGATTATCTGCGATGAAGTGCATCGTTCGATTTACAACAAATACCGGGATATTTTCAACTATTTCGATGCACCGATGATTGGCTTGACTGCCACTCCGAAGAATGAAGTGGATCGGAATACGTATCAGTTGTTCGAGCTTCCGGATGGAAATCCGACATTTGCCTACAGTCTGGAAGACGGGGTCCGGGATCACTATCTTGTGGATTACGAAACCGTGGAAACAGGAACAAAGTTCATCAAGGAAGGCATCCGGTTTGATGATTTGACGGAGGAAGAACAGGAAGATTATGAAGAGCGGTTTGCAGATGAAGACGGGAGACTGCCGGAAAAGATTGATTCGGCTGAACTGAACAAAACACTGTTTAACCGGGATACTATCCGCAAAGTTCTTGGACTGCTGATGGATTACGGGCTGCATGTAGATTGCGGAAGCAAGCTGGGAAAGACTATTGTATTTGCCCGGAATCACGAACACGCAGAGAAGATCCTGGAGGTGTTTCATCAGGAATATCCAGAGCTGGGCAATGATTTTGCGCAGATTATTGACTTTCAGTCATATGATCCTGAAACACTGAAACGCAATTTCAGCGATCCGGATAAACTTCCTCAGATTGCGATTTCTGTAGATATGCTGGATACAGGCGTGGATGTTCCAAGTGTTTTGAATCTGGTGTTCTTTAAAAAAGTGTTCTCGAAAACCAAGTTTTGGCAGATGATTGGCAGGGGAACGAGACTGTGCGAAGGGTTGATAGACGGAAAAGATAAAGAAAAATTTCTGATTTTCGACTTTCTTGGCAATTTTGAATATTTCAGTGAAACACCGAATGCCTCAGAGCCGAAAGGGACCATATCCATTCAGGAAATCATTTTCTCCACGATTTTTCAGATGGTCTACAAACTGCAGCGAGAAAAATTCCAGACCCCGGAATACAGAACATACAGAGACAAACTGATACTGCGTCTTGCATCTCAGGTTCAGTCTTTGAACCGTTCGGCCTTCAATGTGCATCAGCACCTGGATCTGGTGGACAGGTATCTGGACCCGGATCATTACAGAAAACTGGTCTCCGAGGACGTGATGCGAGTCCGCCATGAACTGGCACCACTGATTCAGCCTCCGAAGGATTCTCTCACAGCTGTCCGTTTCGACTCACTGATCTTCAGAATGGAACTGGATATTCTGTGTGATGGCAATGGCGGTAAGGGATTGAGGGATCTGAAGAAGAAAGCGGACAGTCTGCTGAAAGATTCCATGGATATTCCGGAAGTTGCGCAGCAGAGAGAACTGCTGGAAAAGTGTACAGATGACGAATATCTGTCGAAGCTGACGATCTGGAAGCTGGAAGAAATCCGTCACAGTCTGCGGGATTTGATGAAGTATATCGTCAAAGAAGAAGCCAGGACCTATGAAACGGATTATCAGGATACACTGCAGGATATGCAGATCAAGAAGCCGACTCTGGTCAGTCTGGAACTGGATACCTACAAAGAGAGGATGCGCAAGTACATTCGTGCTCATGAACACGAAGGGTGCATCATGAAGCTCAAGGAGAATCTGCCGTTGACGTATCGGGACTACAGCGACTTGCAGAAAGCTTTGTGGGAAGAAGCCGGAACCAAGGCGGATTATGAAGCCGAATATGCAGACAAGCCACTGGGACCGTTTGTCCGCAGTATCACAGGGCTAGATCAAAGAGCCGCCAAGGAAGTATTTGCGAAATATATTGATGAAGCAGAACTGAATTCAGAACAGATTCAGTTTGTAAATGAAATCATTGACTATCTTGTCAGAAACGGAACCATGGATCTGCAGGTTCTCCAGCAGTCACCTTTTACGGACCGTGGAGGTATTGTTGGACTCTTTGGCAACGAAGTCGGAAAGTGGATGCGGGTGAAGCAGGGGATTGACGAGGTCAACCGCCGGGCTCATCCATTCGATGCCTAGAGACAGGGAAAGGAAAAGGCAGACGTATGATTACAGGAGAACTGAAGAATAAAATTGACAGTTTGTGGGAGATTTTCTGGACTGGAGGTCTGACCAACCCTCTGGATGTGATTGAGCAGATGACCTATCTGATGTTCATTCACGATCTGGACGCCACTGATCAGCAGCATCAGAAAGAAGCCATGATGCTGGGGCTGGACAGAAAGAGCATGTTTGACGGTACAGTCAGCATCAATGACCGGGAAATCAACAAGCAGGATCTGAAGTGGAGCAGGCTGGGAGACATGGAGCCCAGACAGATGTATGAAACCATGGCCAATGCGGTTTTTCCGTTCATCAAGGGGCTGGATGAGAATGGTGACAGTGCGTATTCCACTTATATGCAGGATGCGATTTTCAAAATTCCCACCCCGTTGATGCTGGATAAGATCGTGACAGCCATGAATGGGATTTATGAGCTGATGGCTGAGGACAAATCTGCAGATACCCGCGGGGACGTCTATGAGTATCTGCTTTCCAAAATTGCCACAGCCGGTGTTAATGGTCAGTTCCGTACACCGCGGCATATCATCAAAATGATGGTGGAGCTGATGGATCCCAAACCGGATGACATGATCTGCGATCCGGCTGCAGGAACTTCGGGGTTCCTTGTGGAAGCGGCAGAATATCTCAAGCAGAACAAGAAAGAAGACGTTCTGTTTGACCCGGAGAACCGGAAACACTATATGAATGACATGTTTACCGGTTTCGATATGGACCGTACGATGCTGCGAATCGGAGCCATGAACATGATGACCCATGGAATCAAGCATCCCAATATCGAATACCGTGACTCTCTGACAGATCAGAATCCGGACAGGAATAAGTACTCTCTGATTCTTGCCAATCCGCCTTTCAAGGGATCACTGGATTATGACAGTGTTTCTGATGATCTGCTGGATACAGCCAAAACGAAGAAGACGGAGCTGCTGTTTCTGGAGTTGTTTTTGAAGATGCTGAAAAAAGGCGGCAGAACCGCCTGTATTGTTCCTGATGGTGTTCTTTTTGGCAGCAGCAAAGCGCATAAAGCCATTCGCAAGGATCTGGTGGAAAACAACAAACTCCAGGCAGTGATCTCCATGCCCAGTGGGGTATTCAAACCCTATGCCGGCGTATCCACTGCGGTCCTGGTCTTCAATAAAACCGGATACGGCGGAACGGATAAAGTCTGGTTCTACGATATGAAAAATGATGGTTTCAGCCTTGATGACAAACGTTCAAAGATTGAAGCCAATGATATTCCGGACATTGTGGAGCGATTCAGAAATCTGGATAAAGAGACGGAAAGAAAGCGAACTGACCAGAGTTTCCTTGTAGACAAAGAGGAAATCGTGAAGAACGATTATGATCTCTCCAACAACAAGTACAAGGAAATTGAATATGAGAAGGTGGAGTACGAGCCGACTTCTGTGATCCTGGGGAAGATCAATGATCTGCAGAAAGAGATCGAAGCGGGTCTGAAGGAATTGGAGGAGATGCTGAATGAACAGAGGCTGGGTAATGAATAGGATTCAGTTGAAGGACTTGTGTTCTGTACGATCCTCTTCGTTGAAAGCAGGAGATGTTCATCAGATGAGTTCCGGAGGATTTCCGGTATTTGGGGCAAGCGGACCGATAGCCGGGATTGATACATACCAGATGGATAAACCTGCCCTGGCAATTGTAAAAGACGGTGCAGGTTTCGGAAGAGTTTTTAAAACCCCGGCTCATTCCTCTGTGGTGGGAACTATGCAGTTCATTATTCCTGCAGACGAGGTTGATAGAGATTATTTGTATTATCTGCTGGACAGCATTGATTTCAGAAAGTATAAATCCGGAGCTACAATTCCACACATTTATTTCAAAGATTATTCCTCTCTGAGGCTGAAACAACATTCATTATCAGAACAGCGGGTAATTGCGCAAACTCTTGATAGAGTAGCTGAAATACTTCAGAATCTGCGGTCGGAGTATCTGGAATTCGATTCCCTTGTCAAATCCCGAGATGTCGCTTGGAAGCTATCATTGAGAGGTTGTTTTTATGGCAG
>NZ_CAJUPA010000016.1:0-39960 GCF_910588395.1 uncultured Faecalibaculum sp.
ATCGACAAATCAAAATTTCCCGCCACCCCATCCCCCCTGATGCCCTGTCAGGGCGCAGCACCATCGGCACGGGACCTTTCAAAGATGTGACATTTACCGTCCGCACTGGCTGTTCAGGATTCGTTCGGTTGTCATGACCGGGTGTATCGGCTATGGTTAAGGAAAGGGGGGCAAGAATCATGAAACGAATTCTGACCACGGTGACAGCTGCCGTCTGCGCGCTGTCGCTGATGCCGACCTGTGTTTTCGCGAAGGAAAAGACAGAGGACAAAAAGAAAGACACGACCCTGGCGGTCACATACATATATCCGGACGGAAGTGAGAAAACAGCGGGAGAACTGACCTTTGACCCGGTTCAGAAGGACAATGCAGAGAAAGGCATGATGTATCTGTCGCTGGAGGATCTGCAGACGTTTGTGATGAAGAACCGGCCGGAGACAGGCTTTGAAGCGGATCTGTCCCGGGTATGGTTTGACGGTGACCGGAAGGACGGAGCGGATCTGACGCTGGAAGACACGGATCTGGCACTGGATACAGATCACCTGTATCTGGCGGCGGACAAGGATGACGGCAGCTACGATGTGGTGTTCTATCAGGATCCGGGACAGGTGTTCTCTCAGGAAACGGTCAAGGCCGGAGAGGAAGTGGCGTTCCCGGAGAAGGACCCGGGAAAGGACGGCTTTGTCTTTGATGGCTGGGGTCTGAAAAAAGGAACAAAGGCGGAACAGAATCTGTATCTGTATCCTGTCTGGAAGCAGAAAACAGCCGAACCGCAGGGTGAGGGTGTCCGGAATGTGACGCTGACCTTTGATCCGGACAACGGGCAGGCACCGCAGGTGCTGACGGTCAAAGCCGGCAAGCCGGTGGATGTGGCTTCGATAGCCGAACCGGCGAAGAAGGGCTATGTCTTCAAGGGATGGGATCCGGTCATTCCGGAAACAGCCGATGCTTCGCAGCAGTTCCGGGCGCTGTATGATCCGGAGCCATTGCCGGAGTATACAGTGACCTGGACCTGCGACGGGCAGACGCTGCGCACGGATACCGTCCAGGAAGGTCAGCCCACGCCCCAGGCACCGGATGTGAATGTGCCGGAAGGCTATGTCTTTGCGGGCTGGAGTCCGGAGATTGAAACAACGGTGAGCCAGGACGCAGTGTATGAAGCGAAACTGGACAAGCTGCCGGAGAAGGAAGAAGCCATGGATATGGTGACGATTTCCTTTGCGGGCGGTGACGAGAATCCGGCGCCGGTGACGGTGGCAAAGGGATCCGCCATTGATCCGGCTGCGCTGCCCAAGGCAGTGAAAACCGGGTATACCTTCCGGGGCTGGGAAAATGTTCCGGCAACGGCGACAGAAGATCTGGTGCTGCAGGCGTCTTTCGAGAAGGACACCTACAAAATCGTGTACCGCAGTCAGGATGACGTGGTGCAGGAATTCACGGCAGGATATGGAGACAGGACGCCGCAGCCTGCAGACCCGGTGCGGGAAGGATATGAATTCCTCGGCTGGAATCCGCAGGTGGCTGCCACGGTCACAGGTCCTGCCGAGTATCAGGCGGACTGGAAGGCGCTGCCGGTGCAGGATGTCCGGATCCGGATCCAGTATCTGGAGCAGGGAACAGACAGGGAACTTCACTATGCCAATGTGGTGGAAGTGCCCGCAGGAAACGCCTATGATGTCACCCGGTTCGACAAACTCCAGATTCAGGGCTATACCTATGTGAAAACAGAGGGTGCTCTGACGGGGAAAGCGGACAAGGATGCGGTGATCACGGTCTGGTATTCCAAAACCCGCAAAACGTCGCAGACAGCAGGAGGAACGGATACCTCAACGAATACGGATACCGGTCTCTTCATCGGTCTGGCTGCTGCAGCGGCTGTGATCCTGGTGATCCTGTTTGTCCTGAAAGGACGGAAGAAGTAAGCCGTTTTCCGGAATCCCGGAGCGGAATTCCGACATACAGAAAGGAAGCGTCACCGCTTCCTTTTTCCGGCAATGCGGCCGGAATGCAGTGGAATGCGTGCGACCATTTAGGAAGGAACTGGAATGCATACCATCGATACTTCGCGTTTTGTCAACAACACATTGTCTGTGCGGGCTCTGGTGCCGCTGGAAGAAGACACCATTACAGGCTGGAATGTTCTGGTGTGGATGATGCGCTCGGCCACGGAGCGCTGGCCGGACCGGCAGTCGTTTTCGGAAGCCCTGGGCAGAGCCTACGCCATGCATGTGCGGGCAGGTCTGACCGGTTACGGTTCCCGGGCTGGCGTGGAAGTGGTGTTTGAGTGGATCCGCCCGGCGCTGATTGAAGAACCGGATTATCCCGGGCAGGTGCTGGAAATCATGGAACAGGTGCTGTTTCATCCGGATCTGAGCCGCCAGCGGTTTGAGGAGGCCTGCTGGATGATCCGGTCCAGACTGCTGCGGCAGCAGGAGGATCCGGATACAGCCGCTGTGCTGGCGGCTCTGGCAGCAGCGGGGGCGGACACGCCGCTGGCTGTTTCGATTTCCGGTACCCTGGAAGGACTGGACAGGGTGACGCTGGAAGAGGTCAGAGACCTGTGGCAGACATGGCGGTCCATGCCCAAGGGCATCTATGCGGTGGGGCAGCTGAGTCCGGCGGTCCTGGACTTTGTCCGGAGTCTGCCCCAGGCGGAACTGAGCGGCTTTTCTCATCAGCCGCTGGCGGCACCGGCAAAGCCGTACAGGGTGGTGAGCGGACGGGACATCATGCAGACGTCACTGGTGCAGGGCTACACCACGGGGATCACGCTGGCGGATCCGGAATCTGCTGCGCTGCTGGTGCTCAGCAGCATTCTGGGCAGCGGGCAGAAAAGCCTGCTGTTTGAGGAGATCCGGGAGCGGCACAGCTGGTGCTATGCCATTTCCTGTTCCCTGATCCGGTTTGACGGCCTGCTGCTGATCACAGCCGGGACCAGACGGCGGTATCTGGAGGAACTGCAGGCAGCGATTGCCGCCCAGATCCGGCGGATCCGGGAAGATGACTATCCCCAGAGTCTGTTTGATGCGGCGATCCTGGATCTGACAGATGGCATCTGTGCCCGGCAGGATTTTCCATCCTCGCAGATTGAAACCGCCTTTCAGCAGGATCTGCTCTCGATGCACCGCACACAGCAGGAGCAGCTGCAGCGGCTGCAGGCAGTGACCCGGGAGCAGGTTCGGGCTGTGGCTGACAGGCTGACACTGGCAGTGACGTCCATTGTCCAGGAGGAATCAGAGCATGAAGAGGATTGAGAAGCGGCTGTCCAACGGTGCCCGGGTGGTGCTGATTCAGAAACCGGGGTTTTCCCGGTCGCTGTTTCTGGCGGGGTTTGAAACCGGCGGACTGTACCTGCAGGGGACCCTGGAAGGGAAACGGTTTCAGGCTCCTTCCGGGGCGGCGCATTTTCTGGAGCACCAGATGTTCCGCCTGAATGGACGGGATGTAACGGATGACATGGCTGCCATGCAGGCCAGCACCAATGCCTATACCGCCTTTGAAGAAACCGCCTATTACTTTTCCACCACCGCCGATCCCCTGCCGCCGCTGAGGCTGCTGCTGGATTTTGTGCAGACGCTGGATGTGGATGAAGCCAGTGTGGAGAAGGAAAAGGGCATCATACTGTCGGAATATGACATGTACGATCAGAACCCGGAATCGAGACTGCTGCAGGAAACCATGAACAGTCTCTATCATGTGTATCCGCTGAATACGGACATCCTGGGAACGCCCGGGGATATTCAGGGGATGACGGTGGAGGACCTGACGAAGTTTTACAGCACCTGGTACGATCCCTCCCGGATGGTCATCATCGGGATCACGCCCCGGCCGCTGGAGCCGGTGCTGGCCTTCATCGAGGCTCATGAACAGAAGTATCCGTCCAGACTGGCGGCGCAGCCTTCGGTATGGTTTGACCCGGAGCCTGCAGCCCCGGCCCGTTCTGCGCACTCTCTGGTCATGGAAGTCAGCCGCCCGTACCTGTGCATCGGGTTCAAGTTCCGTCCGGAAGGAGATGTGCGCCAGAATCTGAAAAAGGATCTGGCGGTCAATTTCTGGATCGACGGGATGTTTTCGTCCCTGAATCCGGCGTTTCAGGACTGGGTGGATGCCCGGATCCTGACACAGGTCTATGGTGCGGAGGGGGAATTCTCGCAGCATGATGCCTATATGCTGTTTTATGCCCAGACGGACAAGACAGAGGCGTTCCGGGATCTGGTCATGGATCTGGTCCTGACTAAACCGCAGCTGTCTGAAACGACCTTCGAGATCCTGAAACGGCAGAATCTGGCCCGGTCTCTGCGGCTGTCGGATTCGTTTCAGGGCCTGGCCCAGAAGGAACTGGAAGCGGCGTTTGACGGGGTAAGTCTGGAAGAACAGACGGAGATGGCCCGGCGCATTACCCTGGAAGATGTCCGGGATGCGGTGAATTCCCTGAATTTTGAAAATTGCACTTTGACCACCATACTGCCCCGTGAACGCGGCGTTATGGAGTGAAGTTCACCTGAAAACAGCCCAGCATGGAGCCCGGAATGAGATTCCGGGCTTTTTGTGTGTCCGGATGACTCCGGGTAAAGTAGCCAGTGTCAAAGAAAGGAGGAACTGAATTGCTGAATGTATTCTGCCTTGCCGGCCGTCTGCAGGACGATCCGGTGATCCGGGAAACCCCCGGGGGCATCCGCATGGCGGAGATCACGCTGGATGTGGAACGGCCTTTTGCCAACTCGCAGGGGCTCTATGAGAAAGACAGAATCACGCTGGAAATCTGGAGAGGACTGGCGGATACGATTGGCAGTGTGTGCAGAAAAGGCAGCTGGGTGACTGCCAAAGGACGCATTGCCAGCCGTCCCTACGAGAAGGACGGAAAGGTGTGGAACAACTACAACTTTGTTGCGGAACGAGTGGATGTTCTGAGCTAGGATTTGCGGCTGCCTTGCCCGCTTTGAATGGAAGAAGCAGACGGAGATCTGCTTTTTCTTTCCGGCCGGCCGCTGACGACGATACAGGAAAACAGAAAGAGAATGACAACATGAAACGACATATCACACGCAGATTCCTGCGTCTTGTGACTGCCGCACTGCTGGTGCTGGCCGGCGGTTTCAGCACACTGCCGCTGCAGGGAAAGGAAGCCGGACCTGTGCAGCTGCAGCTGGACATCACCGGTCCGGGTCAGGTGGATCACGGACTGGAAGGAGATGGTCCCTGGATGCTGGAGGCGGGGACTGACATCTGTCTGGCGGCCCGCCCGGACCAGGGTGCCCGGTTTGCAGGCTACCGCAGAAACGGACAGCATTTGAAGGACAGCCGGGAAACGCTGCGGTTTGTGCTGCAGGAAGACACAGCCATTCAGGCGGTGTTTGAAGAACTGCCGGCTTCGGATACCGGACAGGAAGCGCCGGAAGCAGGCGAAAAACAGGAACCACCGGCAGATCAGACAGACCGGACAGATTCGGGATCTGATGACAACCGGGAAGAATCCGGCAGCCGCACGGAAGAGGAGGACCAGGACAGCCGCCAGCCGGCAGCGGGGCTGAACCGTCCCATGGACCGGCCCTATGAGCTCACGGAAGAAGAATCCGCACTGATTGACCAGTACCGTCAGGGCAGACTGGAAGCCGGCCTGGACTACCGGAAAGAGCTGACGGAACGCTATGGACTGCAGGAGTGGGTGGATGACCAGTGGTTCCTGCTCCCGGCATACTTTGAAACCTTCGGGCTGCATGGTGCTGTGCGGGGCGGGATGCAGGTGCTGAACCGGAATTATGATGGCCGCCGGCTGCAAAGCCGGACAAAAGCCGCGGGTACGGTAACAGCCTTTGATGTGCACACCTGGCACTATGCCGGCGGATTCATGGAAGGCGGCCTGTGGACCATGGATGTCCCGGGATTTGGCCAGCGCCAGGGATACTGTGCCAATGGGATATATGCACCGCCAGGTCCTGGAACACCGCTGAAAGACCCGGTGCTGCACACAGGCTCCATGCTGCGCAAGGCACTGTATTACGGCTACGGCGGTCCGGAAAACCGGCTCGGCAGCCGGGGCTGGAACACAGCCCAGCAGATCATTGTCACCAACGATCTGGTCTCCATGGCCAATGTGGGGACCTCCATCGGATCAACAATCGGCGGCGGGTGGATCTGGCAAAGCTACAGCGGAAAAGTCTGGGAGGAGATGAAATCCTGGCCGGAACCTCCTGCGACATTTTTCTGCTATGTGGCGGATACGGAAGGATCCGGCGAGAACTTTCAGGGACTTCAGAAGCCGTATCAGCCGCTGGCGTTCTATGTGAACAATCCGGCAGGCACCCTGCGGCTGGAAAAAAGCGGCAGTCTGCCGGAACTGACACAGGACAACCAGGCTTACAGTCTGGCCGGTGCCGAATACACTGTGTACGACACAGCGGGCAGGAAAGCCGGTGTGCTTGTCACCGACAGAACCGGACGGTCCGGTGAAATCCGGCTGCCCTTTGGCACCTACACCTGCCGGGAGACCAAAGCTCCGGCAGGCTATCAGACCGATCCGGCCATTCATACCGTGACGATCGACCGGAAAGGCAGTTCCCTGGCCACGCTGCTGCAGGTGTCGGATATACCGGCGTATACCCGGGCCAGTCTGCTGCTGCTCAAGCGGGGTGACAGCAGCCAGCCGCTGGCAGATGCCGAGTTTGAGTTCACATTCCACAAAAACGGGGAAGACGCACCGGCCAGACGGTGGATCCTGAAATCCGACAGCCAGGGCAGGGTCATGCTGGATGACGGGCACAAAGTCCAGGGAGATCCGTTCTATCCGGACGAGAAAGGGCAGCCCTGCTTTCCCAGAGGCGAAGTGCGTTTCCGGGAAGTGAAAGCCCCGGCTGGCTACGTGCTGGACGGGACCCTGCACAAAGTGGATACCACGCAGCTGACGGTGTGGAATACCCGGGAAGTGGAAAACCGGCTGCTGACCCACAGCATGACGCTGATCAAGAAAAGCTCCGCAGGACCGGAACTGGAGGGGGCTGTGTTCGGGCTGTTTGAGGACGAAGCCTGCACGAGCCAGCTGTTTGAAGGAACCACCGGTTCCGACGGGACGCTGGAACTGCCGGTTCTTCAGAATGGACGCACGTACTGGCTGAAGGAACTGCAGGCGCCAGCGGGCTACAGAGCCGATCCGGCTGCCGTGAAACTTTCCATGCAGGCAGATATGCAGGCCCAAACCGGGTCTGTCACCGTGAATGACCGAACGTATCAGGCCCCCTGGCAGGATGATCAGATCCAGGTCCGGCTGGAAGACGGCCGGCTGCAGGCATCTCTGGTGCGGATCAACCAGGTGCAGAGCGCACTGCCGGAAACCGGCTCTTCCCTTACGGTAAAAATGATCGCAGCCGCCGGCGGGTTTCTGATCCTGGCCTGGCTGCTGACAGGAAACAGAAAGGACAATTCATGATGAAAACCCCCACCATGCTGATGGCCGCCATGCTGGCGGTTTCTCCGCTGCTTCCCATGGCAGCCTGTGCCCCGGCCTATGCCCGGCAGCACACCATGGCACTGCCCGCTGCCAGGGTGAGCGCCGGTGACGGACCGGCCTCCATCACCCTGCAGCCTTCTTCCCCTTCACAGCCGCTGCAGGGACGAACATTCGTGCTATACCGGCTGTTTGAAGCAGAGCCTTCCGCCGGGCAGGAATCGGTGATTTACCGGTTCGATCCCAGGACGGAAGCAGCGGTGAAGCAGGCGGTTGCCGACAGACTGCATGTCCCGGTGCAGGATGTCACAGAACAGCAGGCGGTGGACTATGTGGCTTCACTGCAGGACAGTCAGGCGGCTCTGCGCGGTTTCCAGAACGATGTCCGCCGGCTGCTGCAGCCTGCCCAGGGGACCAGCTGGACAGTGATGGAAACAGATGCGGAAGGCAGCTTTGTGATTTCGGGCCTGGACCATGGCTGGTACATGGTGGATGAAGAAGGCCAGGCACTGGAAGGGTCACATGGGGCAGCTTCCCTGCTGATGGTCGGCACCGCTGCACCGGATGCCCTGATCCGGGTCAAATCCGATTATCCCGGACTGATCAAGCAGATTCAGGAAGATGACGGAGATGCAGGCTGGAACGACCTGGGAGATTTCCAGTACGGTCAGCGGATTCCGTACCGGTTTGAAACCCGGGTGCCGGAGATCTCCGGCTATGACACCTATCTGCTGCGGTTCCATGACCGGCTGGACGCGGCAATTGACTTCGATCCGGCTTCCGTCGCTGTGCGGATGGAAAAAGACGGAACAGAATACATCCTGGCCAGCGGTGAATACGAGGTGTCCCGGGGAGACGGACAGGAAACCTTCGCGGTGACGATTCCGGACATCAAAGCCATTGCCCTGCGGGAATTTGGCGGATTCGGGCAGACGGTCGAACTCCGGTATGACGGAGTCTTCAATGAAAAGATTCTGGACCGGCAGGAAGAGGGAAAACAGGGATTCGAAAACACCGTGCGGCTGGAGTTTTCCAATGATCCGGATTCCTCCCAGACCGGATTCACCCCCTGGGACACCGTGGTGTGCTACACCTACCGGCTCAATGGCATCAAACACAACGAACAGGACGTGAAACTGGCGGATGCCGGCTTCCGGCTGTATACCGATCCGGACTGCACAAAAGAGCTGGGATTCTCGAAAACCGGTGATGTATATCTCCCGTCAGATCAGGCTGAGGAAATTGTCACCGATACACAGGGAAGCTTCAGACTGGATGGACTGGACCAGGGAACCTACTGGCTGAAGGAAACCCGGGCACCGGCCGGGTACCACAAGCTGAAAGACCCGGTTGAAATCACCATTTCTCCGGAATTTGTGTCCGACCGTCATGCCTATGTTCCCGGCGGACAGGGACTCACGGCGCTGAAAGTCACCGGTGACGGCAGGGATCTGGAGGCTGACAGCACGCTGACCTGGGCAAATCTGCGGATTCTGAACCGCACCGGCTCGGTGCTGCCTTCCACCGGATCGGCCATGACAATTGTGCTTCTGGTATCTGCCGCCGGGCTGATGGCAGCAGGAATCCGCCTTGGCCGCCGCCGTGGATGAAAGGCCGGCTCTCCCGGATCTGTCTGACGCTGGGCTTTCTTCTTGCCCTGTATCCGGCTGTCTCCGGTCTGATGCAGTCTATCAGGCAGGCGGAGACGGTCTCCACGTTTCAGACAGAAACCGGAGACCTGCCAGCTGATCAGGTGGACAGACTGCTGGAGGAAGCCAGAGCCTGGAATGCAGCCAGAAAGTACGGAGAGCCGCTGGAGAAATCCTATGACCAGGTGCTGGATCTGACCGGTACAGGCATCATGGCCACGCTCTCGATTCCCGCGATCAGCGTGAACCTGCCGGTGTATCACGGAACCGCAGAAGATGTGCTGTCTGCGGCTGCCGGTCACGTGGAATTCAGCGATCTGCCGGTGGGAGAACCGGGGAATCATGCCGTGATCAGCGGCCACCGGGGGCTGCCCTCTGCCAGGCTGTTCACCCGGCTGGATGAACTGAAGCAGGGAGACAGATTCTACCTGGATGCAGGAAGAGAATCCATGGCTTACGAAGTGACGGACATTCAGGTGATAGAACCGTATGAAACGGAAAAACTGGAACCGGTGGCCGCTCAGGATCTTGTGTCCCTGGTCACCTGCACACCTTATGGAATCAATACGCACAGGCTGGTGGTCACGGGCAGACGGACCTCTGTTTCACCGGCAGAGGCTGCGGTTCCTGCAGCATCCCTGCCCTCTGCGCGGGAACTGCTGATTCTGATGTCCCCTGCGGGATTTGTTCTGGCAGCGGCATATCTTTGCAAACGGAAGGAGAAATGATGAAACTGAAAAAATGGCTGCCGGTGCTGCTGGCAGGACTGCTGCTGTGGCCGGCTGCCCGGCTGAAGGCGCAGGAAAGCGAACCTGGCGGGACTCTGACGCTGGAGCTGACGGAAGACGGGGACAGGGATGGAGTCCGCTTCTCGCTGGAGCAGGTGGCCAGC
Organism: uncultured Faecalibaculum sp.; assembly: GCF_910588395.1. Lineage (GTDB taxonomy): Bacteria > Bacillota_I > Bacilli_A > Erysipelotrichales > Erysipelotrichaceae > Faecalibaculum. The sequence continues at coordinate 9,983 of NZ_CAJUPA010000016.1, forward strand.
CTCCGGGATGGCCGCTATGAGCTGCTGGAACCGTATGAGAAGACCGGTATTGACATCAACAGCCTCGGGACAGCAGCGGATCTGGAACAGGCTGCGGCCACGCTGGCGGACGAGGTCAGCCCGGATCAGAGTGACATTCAGCTGCGTACAGATTCTCAGGGGATTGCCCGGACCGCCCTGGATATGGGAGTGTGGCTGGTGCGGCAGACAGATGGAGCCGGTTACGGCTGGATCGCACCGTTTCTGTGCGCCATTCCCTCCTGGGATCTGGCAGCCGGAGACATGACCTGGGACACGGTGGTTCAGCCCAAGCGGACACCCTTTCCCAGGCTGGTGGTGGAGAAAGTGGATGAAAGCGGCCGCCCGGTGACCGGGCAGGATTTCCGGTTTGTGCTGGAAAGGGACGGACAGAGTCTGGAACTGCCTGCTGATCCGGCAACCGGGACAGTGTCCGTGGACCTGCGCTGGGGCAGCGGCAGAATCCGGGAAGACCAGGCGCCGGCGGGCTTTGTGAAGAGCAGCCGTGTCATCCAGGTGAATGTGGCGGACGGGATCACGGTGGACGGTGAACCTGTGCAGGCGGAAAACGGAGTGATCCGGATCCGGTACGAAAACCGGCGTCAGCCGGCTGCTGCCGGACGGACTCCCACGGCCATGATGAGCGGACAGGGAATCTGGATGGCAGGCCTGGGTGCTGCTGCCGCACTGGGAGTTGTGTTTGTGCTGCTGCGAAAACAGCAGTGCAGATAAAAACGGCGGCTGTCTGATCTGCTGAAGCCGCCGGAAATGCATGCGAATGAACCAGATCTCAAAAGAATGACTGTCTGAAAACAATGGCCTCTGCCTGCGGGCTTGTGCTGTGCCTTGATCAGTGAGCCCGTAGGCATATATCAATCGCTCCCTTTCTCTGTATACAGACAGCGAAACTGTGTCTCATTCTTTCAAGCCGGATTGTCAGCCTTGTCGGACCGCCGGCTTTTTTCGTTCATGGGGATCCGGATTTCGGATCCCCATGAACGAAAAAAAGAGACCGGAGTCTCTTTTTCTGCGCTTATCTGTTGTAGTACTCTACGACCAGCAGCTCGTTGATGGGCTGACTCTGGAACAGTTCGCTGCGCTCCGGGTACCGTACATAGGTGCCCTTCTTGTTGTCCTTGTCGACTTCCACGAAATCCACCAGAGAAACTGCAGCTTCCTGCGCTTCGGCAATGGCTTTCATGTTTTTGGACCGCTCGCGGATTTCAATGACATCCCCGGGCTTGCACTGGTAGGACGGAATGTCCACCTTTTTGCCGTTGACCAGCACGTGACCGTGGCTGACCAGCTGGCGGGAACCCCGGCGGGTGTTGGCAAATCCCATGCGGTAAACCAGGTTGTCCAGACGGCTCTCCAGCATAACCAGCAGGTTTTCACCGGCAGCACCGGTCTTCCGGCTTGCTTTCTGATATGTGTTGAAGAACTGCTTCTCCGTCAGCTGATATGTGTGACGGATACGCTGTTTTTCCTGCAGCTGCAGACCGTAGTTGGTCATCTTGGGGCGACGGTTGCGGCCGTGCTGACCAGGTGCATAGTTGCGGCGGGCCAGTTCTTCGCCTGTGCCCAGAATGGAGAATCCCAGACGACGGGACTTCTTCCAGGTAGATCCTGTGTTTCTTGACATGATAGTCCTCCTGTATTTCATAAAACGAGTACAGGCGGCAAATCTCCGGCGGAGGTGTTGCAGATGATGCTTTCTTCAGTCAGCTATCTGTTACTCACATCGCCTGTGCCTGCAACGCGCGGCCGCCGGCTCTGCCTGCTGCTTCGATTCATGCCTATCTATACTATCAAATCAGGCCGGCCAGTTCAACAGGGTGCAGTTTTCTGTCAGGGACAACTGTGCCGCTGTCGAAACAAAAACATTCGCATGGCCCCCTTTGGCTGATATACTGTTATCTGAATCGGTCCGCCAGGCATAACGGGCACAGAAGGTGCCCGGCCGGCAGCCGGTACAAAGTTGAACACAACATGCGGCGGGTTCCCTGGGGAAAACGCAGCCACAGAAGGAGGGATACTTATATGGAACAGGTGATGACGTTCATCCGCAGTCATCTGTCAACCACGATGCTGATTTACATCGGAATTGCACTGCTGCTTCTGATACTGATCTGGATCGTGATGCGCATGAGCCGCAGACGGAAGGCTGCCAGACGTCTGGAGTCCCTGGAGATCGAAGTCAACGAAATCCGAAACAACCCGCTGGCCTATAAATACAACAAAGCCAGCGCCTTTGCCCGGGTCAATGACGACATCATGGACCGGGTCAAGGAACTGAAAGCGAAATACGATGTCTGCCAGTCCAACATCACCCAGTGTGATGAGTTGTTCACCCGTGCGGATGACTATCTGTCAGCCCACAAAACCCGGAAATCCATGGCGGTTATGGATGAACTGGAAACCATGCTGGACGAAACCCGCACACGGATCCGGATCGTGAACCAGTCCCTGGACCACATTCTGGCCCGGGAGACAGAGGTACGGGAAAAATCCAACGCTCTGAAGGAACGTTTCCGGAATGTGAAGGCAGTCTACCAGGACAACCGCTCCAGCTTCTACAATGCCAGTGAAGTGGTGGACCGGGAAATCGAAGACATTGAAAACGAGTTCTCCAACTTCGAGGAATGGATGTTTGCCTCGGAATTCAACAAGGCCAAGGAAGAAGTGGAAAAGATTTCCCGCCGTGTGGACGGGATTTCCGGCATGATTGCCCGCTATCCGGGTCTGTATGAAAAGGCCAAGTCCATCATTCCCCAGGCTGTGGATGAAGTCTCCGGACACATTGCGGTGCTGGAAAACGGCGGCATTGACATCGCCTACCTCAATGCGCCTGCCCGTCTGGAATCCATCAGCCTGGCGCTGGAAAATGCGGTGGACCTGCTGGATGAAGGCCAGGCGCAGGCTGGGGGCCAGGCTCTGGACGTCATTGCGGATGACATTCTGAAGCTGCAGGAAGATGTGCTGTCGGAGAAGAAAGCCTATGATGAAATTTCCAGCGGACTGTCTTCCATCTTCCGTCAGGTGGATGAAATCGAAGGCGAACTGCAGGACATCATGACGCTCTACGCCTCCATCAAGGACCGCTTCGGTCTGGAGGACTGGACCCACCGGTTCCATCTGGCTTCCGGCCAGCTCCAGGAACTCAAGCAGCAGCGGGCGCTCATCGCGCAGCAGCTGTCTGATGAGGATTACCCCAGAAGCGATGTGGTGCACACCTACCGGGGCTTTGCCCAGGATGTCTCCACCTTCGGCACGCAGGTGCGGGACATGAAGAAAATGCTGGTGGGTGCGTCCAGTGATGAAAACCGGGCCCGCAAGCAGCTGATCAAGCTTCAGCTGATTCTCAACGAAGTACGGCTGAACACAGTCAGCAGGCAGCTTCCCTCCATCTCGGATCAGTTCTCTGCTGACATCCGGGAAGGCGAGCGGCTGATTTCCCGTGTCCGTGGGGTGCTGGATCACTCTCCGCTGGATGTTCAGACGCTGAATGCGGATCTGCAGGATGCCATTGATTTTGTCTACCGGCTGTACAACAACGCCAACAATCTGGTGGGTGTGGCCGTGATGGTGGAAAACGCCATTGTATTCGGCAACCGGTTCCGGAGCACCTATCCGTCCATGGACAGCGAACTGACCCGTGCGGAGGTGTGCTTCCAGAACGGCGAATATACCCGGGCGCTGAAAATTGCCATTCAGGCAATTGAGAACATGCACCCCGGCATTTACGAGAAGCTGATCGCCCGGAAAGATCCCGCGGTGATGAACACTGCCGGATGATTTATTTCGACAATGCCTCGACAACCTCTGTTCACCCAGAGGTTGCTCGTGTATATGGGCATCTGGTGACTGATCTGTACGGAAATCCCGACAGTCTGCACGCCGCAGGCCGCCGGGCCGGACGGCTGCTGGAAGAATCCCGCGGGCGCATCGCCGCGCTGATCGGGGCGCAGCCATCCGAAATCCTGTTCACCTCCGGCGGCAGTGAATCCAATTCTCTGGCCATTGCCGGCTATGCGCTGGCCAATGCCCGCCGGGGCAGACACATCATCACAACCAATGTGGAGCATTCCTCCGCAGCACATGCTGCCGACTGGCTGGAAACCATGGGCTATGATGTGCAGCGGCTGCCGGTGAATGAAGAGGGCATCGTCACAGCGGACCAGGTCTGGGCTGCCATGCGTCCGGATACGCTGCTGGTGTCGGTGATGCACGTGAACAATGAAACAGGCGCGGTGAATCCTCTCCGGGACATTGCGGCGGTGGTGCACGAACATCCCACGGCTGTGTTCCATGCGGATCTGGTGCAGTCTTTCGGCAAGGAGGACATTCCCTGGTCCAGCCTGGATATGGCCAGCGTTTCTGCCCACAAGCTGCATGGGCTGAAAGGCAGCGGGTTTCTCTTCAAACGCGAAAAACTGAAGCTGCAGCCGCTGCTTTTCGGTGGACAGCAGGAGCAGGGAATGCGCGGTGGAACGGAAAACGCGCCGGCGGACATTGCCCTGGCCAAAACTGTGCGTCTGGCTCTGGAGAATCAGAAAGCGGACCGGGAGCGCATCCGGCAGCTCAACACCTGGCTGCGGCAGGCCCTTGGCGCCATTCCCGGCGCGAAAATACAGAGCCCTGCTGATGCCAGTCCCTTTATTCTCAATGTAAGCTTTGCGCAGATCACCAGCGAAGTGCTGATGAATGCCCTGGACGCCAGAGGTATCTGTGTATCTGCAAAAAGCACCTGTGAATCCCGCTCTTCCAGCGAAAGCGAAGTGCTCAAAGCCATGGGCCGGCCAAAATCGGAAACCACCCATGCCATCCGGCTTTCGTTTTCCGGAAACAGCACCATGGAAGAAGGGGAGACTTTTGTGAAAGAAACCAAGGAGATCCTGAATCATTATGGACTGCCGCTATGACCACATTCTGATCCGCTATGGTGAACTGTCTCTGAAGGGCAAGAACCGCGGAAATTTCATCAAGACGCTGTATGAAGACGTGCGCAACGCCCTTGCAGCGTTTCCGGCTCTGTCGTTCCGGAAGGAACACGACCGGATGTACATCTATCTGAACGGGGAAGAAGCAGAGGCGGTCTGCGCTGTGGTTTCCCGGGTATTCGGAATTTCCAGCCTGTCCCTGGCCATCAAAGTGCGGCCGGACATGGAGGAAATCAGACAGGCGGTTCTGGCCAGCATTGATGCAGAACATCCCGGCACGTTCAAAATCGCAGCCCGCCGCAGCGACAAGCTGTTTCCTGTGATCAGCGACCAGATCAACCGGATCTGTGCCGGAGAAATTCTCCGGAATACTGACTGGAAGGTGGATGTGAAACATCCGGATGTGAAAATCATCGTGGAAGTTCACAGGGACGCTGCCTACATCATGACGAAGCGGATTCCGGGAGCCGGCGGTCTGCCGGTGGGTGCTTCCGGCCGGGCCATGGTGCTTCTGTCCGGTGGCATTGACTCCCCTGTGGCCAGCTGGATGGTCATGAAGCGGGGAATCCGGATCGAAGCCGTGCATTTCGCTGCGCCCCCCTATACTTCCCAGGCTGCCCGGGACAAAGTCATGAAACTGGCCAGTCTGCTGGCTCCCTGGCAGGGAGAGATCCTGCTGCATGTGGTGCCGTTTACCGAGCTGCAGCTGGCCATCTATCAGCATTGCGATGAATCCTATGCCATCACCATCATGCGGCGCATGATGCTCCGGATTGCGGCGGGACTGGCACAGAAACGTCACTGTCAGGCCATTGCCACCGGAGAAAGCGTGGGGCAGGTGGCCAGTCAGACACTGGAGTCCATGGTCTGCATCAACGAGGTGACCACCACACCGGTGCTGCGCCCCTGTGCCTGCATGGACAAGCTGGAAATCATCCGCATTGCCGAACAGATCGGGACCTATGACACATCCATTCTTCCTTTTGAAGACTGCTGCACGATTTTCACACCGAAAGCGCCGGTCACAAAGCCCAGACTGGACAAATGCGAACGGTTTGAAAGCCGCTGGGACTGGCAGACGCAGGTAACCGCCTGCATTGAGCAGGCGGAGAAAGTCCGGATCCGGCCTGGTTACACACCGGATGCGGTTCCGGCTGCACCGGCTGCCTGCATTCTGGAAGCAGCTGCGTCCGAGGCTCAGCTGGCAGAGGCAAACCGCCGGGCCTGTGAACCGCAGCAGACGGAGGCCGAAATCACAGAAGCAGATCTGTTCTGAGAAACAGGGTTCAGACTGCGCATCGCTGCTGCATGATGGCAGCCGGAAAGCGGAGGATTTGCCTGTGACAGGCAGTCTCCGCTTTTTTCCTGTCTGCCAACAGGGTAAAACCGCAAATAAGGCGCCGATTGCAGGGGCAACGGGCAGTGGGGTCTGTCCAGAGAATGGAAAAGCGGTACAATACTGACTGTGGAAGCGGAATACAGATGTCCCATCTGCCATGAGGGACTCACCAGAAAAGAGGGCACACTGGTCTGCAGAAACCGGCATGCGTTCAACATTGCCCGGCAGGGATATGTCAATCTGTCCCGGAAACAGAAACAGGCCGGGGACAACCGGGAGATGGTGCAGGCGCGCACCCGGTTTCTGGAGAAAGGGTATTACGGATTTCTGCGGGAGGCACTGGCGGATATGACAGCCGGGGCACGGACACTGGCGGACATCGGCTGCGGACAGGGCTGGTATACCCGGAAGCTGCAGGGACAGCTGAAATATGGATTTGATTTATCCAAAGAAGCCATCCGTCATGCAGCGGCCACAGACAAAGAGACGAATTATGCAGTGGCCGGCATCTATGATCTGCCGCTGGCGGATGCATCTCTGGATATGGTGACCAGCATCTTCACGCCGCTGCCGGAAGAGGAGATGAGACGGGTGATTCAGCCCGGCGGCACCCTCATACAGGTCATGCCCGGTCCGGACCATCTGCTGGAGCTCAAGGAGCTGGCCTATCCGCAGGCTTACCGCAATCCCGACAAGGTCCGGCACCTGGACGGCTTTGAAGAGCCGGAATGCATCCATGTGAAAAAGACAGTCCCGGTCAGCGATGTCTGGGATCTGTTTGAAATGACCCCTTACCGGTACCGGACCTCCAGCGAAGGTCTGAGGCGGGTCAGGGAAGCGAAACCGATGGACATCACCTTTGATTTTGTGATTGTCCGGCATCAACGGAAGGAGAACGACTAGATGGCAAAAGAACAGTCCGGCGGATTCCGCCGGGAAGGCGGATACAGAACCGAGAGAAAGGACAGCTGGAAGGGCAGAGATTTCAGGGGTGACAGCGGCGATGGCCGTGACCGGCGGAATTTCCGCGGATCTCAGGAGCGCCGGGACAGACAGGAACGGTGGGATGACCGTCCCTTTTCCCGGGAACGCCGGGACAGCCGGGACAATGGGTTCCGCGGCCGGCGGGATGACAATTCCCGGCCGGACAGGGACAGACAGGAACGCCGTCCGTTCCGGGAAGAGCGTCCCTGGCAGCTGGAACTGAAAGTACAGCGCTGGGGCATCAACGGGGAAGGAATCGGATACTACAACCGCAAGCCGGTTTTCATTCCGGCTGCCGTACCCGGGGAAACTGTACTGGTGGAAGTGGAAAAAGAACTGCCGAAATTCATGACAGCCCGCCTTGTGGAAGTCCGGGAAGCAAGTCCCAGACGGCAGCAGCCCCCCTGTGAACATTATCGGGAATGCGGCGGATGCAGTCTGATTCATGTGGATTACAAGGGACAGATGCAGATGAAAAAGCAGTTCCTGGAAGAATCTCTCAAAAAATATGCCGGATACACAGGCGGCACAGAACCCATGATCAAGAACCCCACGGTGTTCGAGTACCGGAACTCCTGCAAGATGCCTGCCGCCATGGTGGATGATGTGCTGGAAACCGGTCTCTACAAGCGGGATACCAATGAATTTGTGCCTGTTCGCAGCTGCGCGATTCATTCCCGGGTGCTGGAAAAGGTCCGCAGGGAGGTCATGGATATTCTCCGGGAAGGCGAAATGAAAGCCTGGAGCCGGAACAAGCGCGGCGGTCTGCGGATGCTTGTCATGAAGGAATTTGACGGCAGGGTGCAGGTCATTCTGGTGACCGATCCCATGGATGTGGATCCGGAAATCACTGCCCGGATCATGAACATTCCCGAAGTGGCCAGCATCTGGCAGTCCATCAAAACCGAGCGGGATCCGGAGGTGGAAACCTTCGGCAAGGTCATGCGCCATCTGGCCGGAGACGAAACGCTGTCACTGAAGCTGGGCGATTTCGATCTGTCGCTGCTTCCCAGATCCTTCTTCCAGCTGAATACAGCCCAGGCCAAGGTGCTGTATGACACAGTCCGGGACATGACTCCGCAGGGGGACCTGATCGTGGAAGCCTATTCCGGCATTGGCGGCATTTCCATGTTCGTTCACGACAAAGCCGGCAGGATCATCGGCATTGAAGACGTGGCGGATGCTGTGGAAAACGCCCGGGAAAACGCAAAGGCCAATGGACTGGAAAATGTGGAATTCATCAAGGGGGATGCGGCCGAGCAGCTGGAGGAAATCGCGGACAATGAAGACGTGGATACGCTGATCGTGGATCCTCCCCGTTCAGGGCTTCAGGACCGGATGATCGAAGCTGTGAAGTTCGCACAGCCAAAGCACATTGTGTATGTGTCCTGCAATCCCAGCACTCTGGCCAAAGACATTGCGGCGCTGGAAGACTATGAAATCGAGAAAGTGCAGCCAGTGGACATTTTCTCTCAGACAAGCAACGTGGAGGCTGTGGTCAAGCTGAAGCGGACAGAAGACTGAGCTGAACAGCACGCGGCAGGTGTCCGGGAACGGAGACCTGCCGCTTTTCCGGAGTTGCACTCCGGTGACAGACTGTATCTGTCTGTGAACTGGGACGCGGGTTTCAGGTACCAGAATTGTAAATGCGGCGTGAAAGGACCACACTGGATTCTGTAAACAGGAGGAAGCATCCATGTGTACTGCACTCAATTATGTCAACGGACATCATCTGTTCGGACGCAATCTGGATCTGGAGACAGATTATCCTGTGGGCTCCCTGATCATGCCCCGGAAGTATCCCCTGGCGCTGCGAAACAGCACCACGGTGGAAAACCACTACGCCACCCTTGGCGTGGGCATGAAAGTCGGCGGCTTTCCACTGTATTTTGACGCCATCAACGAAAAAGGTCTGGGGTGTGAAAACCTGGCGTTTTTCGGCATGGCGTATTTTCCTGACCCGCAGGAAGGAAAAAACAACATCGCATCCTTTGAACTGATCCCCTATCTGCTGGCAACCTGTGCCACGGTACAGGAAGCCCGGGAAAAGCTGAAGGACATCTGCATTGACAACACTGCCTTCTCCGATCAGTTTCCGGTGGAGAAACTGCACTGGATGGTGGGAGACCGGCATGAGTCCATCGTCATTGAGACCACGAAGGAAAAAGGCCTGGTGGTGTATGACAATCCGTACGGTGTCATGACCAACTGTCCGGATTTTGAATATCAGATGCAGAACCTGAGCTACTATGCCAATGTCACGGGCCGGGATATTTCCATCCGCTTTGCCCGGGATCCGAAGACCATGTGGGAGTATTCCAGAGGCATGGGCACCATCGGGCTGCCCGGCGGGACGGATTCTGTATCCCGGTTTGTCCGGGCAACTTTCACAAAACTGAACAGTTTCTGCGATCCGGAGGACACGGAGAAAAACATCGCGGAGTTCTTCCACATTCTTTCCAATGTGCAGCAGGTCAACGGCGAAACCGAACTGAAGAGCGGCAAGTATGAAATCACGCTCTATACCTCCTGCCTGGATACAGATGATTTCAGACTGTATTACAACACCTACTACAATCCGTCCCTGAACGGCGTGGATGGGCGGAAATTCGATCTGGATGCCGGTGAATGCAGCTGGATCCCCTTCGAAAAGAATCTGCAGGTGACGATGCAGAACTGAAGGCTGTCTGTCTTCAGTGCAGACTAAGACCCGGAGAGCTGTATTCCGGGTCTTTTTGCGGATTGGGTCATGTTCTCTGTCATGACTGCAGAAATGAAATCCGTTCCCGGACGTGGTGTCCGTTCAGGACTTCATTGACAAAGGCATCAGCGTAATCCAGATAGCTGATCATGCTTTTGCCATCCTTGTTCACTGTGAATTCTTCTCCTGCGTGGATGACGTTTCCGGTTTGCGGCTCATCAGGCTGAAAATCAGCAGCGGGAGAGACACAGGTCCAGTCAAGATTCGTTCTGTTCTGCAGATCCTTCAGCGCCCTGTCATGAGCAGCTGCCACAGGCTTGAAGAGTTCGGGAAAGTCCGGTGCATCTGTCACTGTCTGTGTCCGCTCTGCACTTGTATACAGACTGCCGGCACCTCCTACGACCAGCAGCCGTGTGCTGCAAGCGGAAAGGATGCTGGCCAGATGCTGTGCGCCTTTCCAGACTGTATCCATTGTTTCCGGTGCCCAGCCGCCCAGAGCGTCGATGACCACGTCATATCCCGCCAGATCCCGGGCTGTAAGTTCCAGGGCGTCTTTGCAAAGTGCAAACCTGGCTCTGGTCCGGTTGCTTTCACGAACCACGGCTGTAACGTCCTGACCTCTGTCAGCCAGTGCATTTGCAATCAGTCTGCCTGCGCGCCCATTCGCGCCAATCACTGCAATTTTCATTTTCTTTCTCCTTCCGGCTTTTCAGCGCCTCATTGCATCTCTGCAATGACCTTATAAGAATCAAAATGGAAGAAGGCACTTTACAGTGCTGCAGGCACCGAAAGGATACCAATGAACCGGGAAGGCTGCTGACCCGGACCGTCTATGCGGAAGTTCCTCCGCGGGTGGAGTATGAGCTGACTGATCTGGGCCGGTCATTGAAACCGGTACTGAAGTCTCTGGAAGAATGGGGAACCGGATATAAGAAAAGCCTGATCATTCGCGAGGACAGCTGATGAGCATCCGCGAATGATCAGGTTTTTACTGTCAGAGCAGCTGGGCCTGGACAAGGGGCAGGATCTGCTTTTTCCGGGACAGCAGCCCTTCCTGCAGCCGCACTCTGGATGGACTGCTTGTCATCTCCGCCAGCCGGCTGGCCAGATCTCCGGCTGCCAGCAGACAGGAACCGCCCAGCGGCAGCACAGTCACTGCCGTGACCAGCAGGTCTGCACCGGTGGCCTGGACATACTGCTCCATGGCGGTCTGCAGCTCTCCCAGGTCTTTCCGGTCCAGGGCGCCGGTCAGAATCTGGGAAATCCGCACATCCTGTCCCTGTATGTCAAACTGTTTGAGATCCGTTTCCAGATCCTGGACCAGATCCGAGCTTCCGCTGCGGGACAGAATCTCCTGTTCCAGCTCCCGGGCATCCACGCCGGCGGTGAATGCCAGATACTGCGCCAGCTGCCGGTCTGTTTCCGTGGTGGTGGGAGAGCGGAATCCCAGGGTATCGCTGATCATGCCGGATAGCAGCAGCCCGGCCATTGGTCCCGACAGGGGAATGCCGGCTTCCAGATACAGCCGGGCCACGATGGTGCAGGTGCTGCCCAGAATTTCGCAGCGGTAAAACACCGGTTCCCGGGAGAGAAACCCGCCCACCCGGTGATGATCGATCACCGCTTCCACTCTTGCAAGGCTGCCGTTTCTGACCGCCTGTCCGTCTTCATTGTGATCCACCCGGATCATCCGCCGTTCCTGGAAGTTCAGCGCCGCATCGGTTTCCAGAAATCCCTGCAGTCTGTTCTCTTCATCCACCACCGGATAGGCACGGAAACGGTGCCGGCGCATTTCCCGTATCGCATCCTGTACATAGATGTCCTGATGAAAGGTCACGGGGTCCGGGGTCATCACATGCCGGATCTGCACGGAGAAATACAGATACCGGGAGGTGTTCATGGAGCCGTGTCCGGAGATCACCACGGGACATCCCGCCTCCATGGCTGCCTGCTGGACTTCTGCACTCACCTGATCTGTCCAGACCAGGATGAGAAGACCGGCTCCCTGTTCAATGAGCCGCAGCTGGGCTTCGGGACTGTCGGCCACGATCACGATCCGATTCTTCACCTCATAGCGGCTGACACTGTGATCGGACAGTGCCACGATGGAGACCCGGCCGTCGATGTGCATCGGCTTGTCCGGGTGAACGGCAACGGTGCCTGAAAGCGTCCGGGCAATGTCCTCCAGTCTGGCCGTCTGCAGCAGCCGGATGCCCAGGGCTGTATCCTGCATGCCGATATCGGACAGGTCATTGCGGGTGACCATTCCCTGCAGCGTTCCATCTCCGCCGGTCACACCCAGGTAGGGGCGCAGAGGATCGTTCATGGACTGCAGGGCGTCGAAAATGGTATCAGTCTGGCGGCAGCTGCGGGCGGGACTCAGAGAAATTTCCCGCAGAGACAGTCTGGCGTCTTCCAGCAGGACCGGCTGACTGAACCCGAACCGCTTCAGAGCCCAGGCAGCTTCTGCGGGAACTGCTCCGGCCCGGCAGGCCACAGCCTTGTGTCCGGTCCGGCGGCATAATTCGGCTGTGGCTACAGCCGCCAGAATCGAATCCGCATCCGGGTTGCGGTGTCCGCATACATACAGCGTCATAGTCTTCCTCCATTGTTCCGGGAAGGCTGGTATCCGGTTCCCGGCAGTTTCATCATACCGTGAATGCAGACCCGGTGTCTGCAGACGGGCAGTCATGAAACGCTGACGGAAAGCGGCTTCAAGACTACAATGAAAGACAGAGGAAGGTGATCTTCATGAACACTGCATCTGAACAGACAGCAGTCATTCTGCTGGCACCGGGTTTTGAGGAAATCGAGGCGCTGGTACCCTTTGATCTGCTTCGCCGCGCAGGCATACACACAACTCTTGTATCTGTGGATGATACCACCGGCTGTACCGGAGCCATGGGACTGGAAGTAACCGGACTGACCCCCATGAAAGACTGTGATTTCACCCGGGCAGACGCGCTGATCATCCCCGGTGGTCCGGGATATGAAATTCTGGAAAAGAACCGGGAGGTGCTGAATCTGATCGAGTCCTTCGGCCGGAACAAGGTACTGGGAGCCATCTGCGCCGGCAGTTCCATTCCCGGAAAGCTCGGGCTGTACAAGGGAAGAACCTACACGGTGGTGCCTGATCTTGACGGCAGTTACGGCGGGACATTTGAAAAGGTGCATGCGGTGATTTCCGGCAACATCGTCACCGGGATTTCCGTTGGCGGCGCCTTTGAATTTGCCCTGGATCTCATCAAAGTCCTGAAGTCACCGGAAGCGGCGGATGACCTGGCCAGAGCCACCTGCTGGAGCCTGCAATGAAGTTCGTCATCGCAGGAGATTCCCACGGATATACCGGGCGGCTGGAGCAGCTGGAAGAGATTTGTGCAGACGGACGGATTTTCACCGGCGATCTGACGGATGATCCCGCCCGGATTTCCGGCTGGACAGCAGTTGCAGGCAACAACGACGAGTACTTCGGAATCAAGCTGCCGCCCATGGCCATTGTGGATGCGGATGATCATAAAATTCTGGTGATTCACGGTCACCAGTTTCCCGCAGGTACCCGTCACGGGCAGCTGGCCGCTCTGGCAGGGAAGTTTGGCTGCGACATTGTGATTTACGGGCACACTCATGTGCCGGTGATCGCCGAAGAAAACGGCATCCTCATCCTGAACCCCGGTTCGGTGTACCGCAGCCGGGATGGCAAGGGGACCAGTTACATGACGCTGGATACAGCCGGTCCCCGGCCGAAAGCGGAAATCATCAGAAAGAAGTTTCAATCATGAATCAGACAGTGACAGCCGGGGCGATGGTCCCCCATCCGCCCATCATTCTCCCGAATATCGGACAGGGAGAAGAAACGAAAATTCAGAACATTGCCGATGCATACCGGCAGGCAGCCAGGGAAATCATAGACTCGGGACCGGATACGATTCTGATTGTGAGCCCCCATGCCCCCTGTTATTTCGACTACATTCAGATTTCCGATGGTCCTGCGGGTCATGGCAGCATGGCGCAGTTCCGGGATCCGGCAGATTCTTTCCGGATTCCCTATGACCAGGAACTGATCCGGAAAACTGCCAGTCTCTGTGAACAGGCGGGGATCCCGGCCGGGACCCTGGGAAAGCAGGACGGCAGTCTGGATCATGGAACAATGGTGCCGCTGTATTTTCTGCAGGAAGCACTGAAGGCTGCGCCGGAAGGAACCAGGCAGCCGGCGTTTGTCCGCATTGGCACCGGCGGTCCCAATTCCCGGATGCACTACCGGGTGGGACAGCTGTTTGCACAGGCTGCCGCAGAACTGGGCCGGAAAATCGCCGTGGTGGGATCGGGCGATCTGTCTCACTGCCAGAAGGAAGGGTCGGGATACGGTTTCAAACCAGAGGGACCGGCCTACGATGCCATGATCATGGATATCATGGGCAAAGGGGATTTTCTGTCGCTGCTGGCCATTCCGGAGCAGACGGCGGAAGCCGCTATGGTCTGCGGGCAGAAACCTTTTGCCCTCATGGCCGGTGTGCTGGACGGCCTGAAGCCGCGGACAGAGAATCTGGGGCACAGTGCCGAGTTCGGCGTGGGGTATGGCGTGGTGACCTATACCAATCCGGTTCCGGATGCCAGCCGGGCTTTCCTGGAACCGGCGGAAGAAGCCGCCAGAAAACAGTACGAGGCCAGAATCGGGAAGGAAGATCCCTATGTAAAAGCGGCCAGGGCGGTCATCAGCCAGTTTGTGCTGGAAGGCACTGTTCCACAGCTGGACCCGGTGGCGGACGAGGCAGCCGGCGTGTTTGTCTCTGTTCACAAAGACGGACAGCTCCGGGGCTGCATTGGCACCACGGAACCGGTGACGAAGAATGTGACCACGGAAATCATGCAGAATGCCGTGAGTGCCGTCAGCCGGGATCCCCGCTTTCCCGCCGTGCAGCCCTGGGAGCTGGAGGATCTGGACATCAGCGTGGATGTCCTTCAGCCGGCGCAGCCTATTGATTCCCCGGACCAGCTGGATGTGAAAAAATACGGAGTCATTGTATCCAAAGGAAACCGCCGCGGCCTGCTGCTGCCGGATCTGGAAGGTGTGGACACCGTGGAAAAACAGCTGGAGATTGCAAAACAGAAAGCCGGGCTTTCTCCCCATGAAACCGGCTGCCAGCTGGAGCGGTTCGAGGTGGTGCGTCACAGATGAAGTGCACCACGTGTTTTCACCAGTGCGACATTCCGGAAGGCGGCAGCGGCTTCTGCCGGGCAAGAGTCTGCAGGGATGGTCGGATCCAGCCGGAGAATTACGGCCGGATCACCAGTCTTGCCCTGGATCCCATTGAAAAGAAACCTCTTCATGATTTTTATCCAGGCAGTCTGATCCTTTCCGCCGGCAGTTACGGCTGCAATCTGCGGTGTCCTTTCTGCCAGAATCACGAGATTTCCCAGGAAAATCTGCAAAGCCGGTCATTGTACATCAGTCCGGACCAGCTGGTGGCGGAAGCGGAAAAATACGTGCCGGAAGGGAACATCGGGATCGCGTTTACCTACAACGAACCCATGATCGGCTGGGAATACATACGGGATACGGCCAGACTTGCCAGCAAAAAAGGGCTCAAGGTGGTGGTGGTCACCAATGGCACCGCCAGCCTGGAGGTTCTGGAAGAAATACTGCCCTGGGTGGATGCCTTCAACATTGACCTGAAAGGCTTCACTGATCCTGTCTACCAGAGCTATGCCGGCAGTCTGGAACAGGTGAAGGCATTCATACAGCGGGCAGCCGGAGAAGCCCATGTGGAAGTCACCAGCCTCATCGTCCCGGGCAAAAACGATTCTCCGGAACAGATGGATCGGCAGGCTGCCTGGCTGGCTTCCGTGAATCCGGACATTCCGCTGCACATCACCCGGTATTTTCCCCGCTGGAAAGATACAGATGCTCCCACGGACATCGGGCTGATGAAGGAGCTGCAGCAGGTGGCGCAAAGGCATCTGTCAAAGGTGTACCTGGGCAATGTCTGACAGAACGCCGATGGAGGACTATGATCCTGCATTCGAGGAAGCCGGCAGCGGACCGGCGCTGATTCTGCTTCATGGCAACGGCGAGGACCGGACCTGGTTTGCGCATCAGATCCGGGGCCTGTGCAGCATCCGTCATGTCTATGCCCTGGATACCCGGGGACACGGGCAGAGTCCCAGAGGACAGGCTCCCTTCACGCTGGAGCAGTTTGCGGCGGATCTGAAAGCGTTCATGGACCGGAAGCAGCTTGAGCAGGCGGATATTCTGGGCTTTTCCGACGGTGCCAATACCGCTCTGCTTTTTGCCCTCCGGCATCCGGACCGGGTGCGCCGCCTGATTCTGGCCGGCGGCAATCTGTATCCGGAAGGAATGAAACCGGAAGAACTGGCGGCTCTGGAAGGTGAATACCGCTGCGCACAGGGGCGGCAGAAGGAGCTGCTCTCTCTGATGGTGAACGAGCCGGCTGTCGATCCTGCCCGGCTGGCGGATCTGAACCTGCCGGTGCTGGTGACAGCAGGCAGTGACGATCTGATCCTGGAAGAACACACCCGTCTGATGGCTCAGTCGATTCCGCAGGCCCGGCTGGTGATTCTTCCGGGCAGTCACTGGAATGCAGCCGAGCATCCGGATGTCTTCAATCAGATGGTGCAGAACTTTCTGGAGGAGTGAAGCTCCGGAACCTGTCCACGGCACCAGCAGACCATATTCTGCAGCTGACCGGAGCCTGTCTGCCAGTGCCCCGGTTTTTCTGCCGGCGGCACAGTACGGAGGGCTCCCTTTTCCGCTATACTGAAAAGCACAGAGACGGAAAGAGGAATGGATCATGAAACCCATCATCGGCATTGCAGCCAATCTTCTTGCTGACCGGCATGAACGGGTGAAAAATCCGGTGAAGCATGCGGTGGAACAGGATTATGTGCAGGCCATCAGACAGGCTGGGGGCATCCCGGTGGTGATTCCGGTACAGGCGGACTGTGAGGCCATCCGGCAGATTGCCGCCCGGGTGGACGGCATCATCCTGATTGGCGGCAGCGACATCAATCCGGTGCTGTACAGACAGAAGAGTTCAAAGACCTCCGGCCGGGTTTATCCCCTGGTGGATCAGTTTTATCTGGATCTGATTCAGGCAGCGGATGAGCTGCAGCTGCCTGTGCTGGGCATATGCAAGGGACTGCAGGCACTGAATGTGGCTTTTGGCGGAACGCTTCATCAGCATCTTCCTGCCCATGTTCAGGACAAACCGATGCAGCAGGCAACCCACCGGGTTCTGCTGAAGGAAGGCAGCGTGCTGGAACAGGCGGTGCAGGACCGCGAGATTCTGGTGAATTCCTTTCATCATCAGGCCATCCGGGATCTGGCAGCGGGCTTTGATGCCATTGCCTTTGATCCCGATGGTGTGATCGAAGGAATTCAGAGGACAGAACCGGGATCCTGGATGACCGGAGTGCAGTGGCATCCGGAAATACTGGCCAGACACCGGGATTCCGCCAGCTGCGCGCTGTTTCGGGCGTTCGTGACCCGGTGCGCAGAGCCCCGGAAACCGCAGCAGGATGTGGCGCCGGAACAGCAGAGACAGAAACGCAGAGGATGAAAGCTCTGCAGGAAAGGGAAATCCACATGAAAATCAAGTATATGGGCGCATTCAGCGGCAATGAAGAGGATCTGCCCCGAAAACCCCATCGCCCCGGGACTGTGCAGTTCCGGGAGCCGGATATGAAAAAGCTGGCTTTGCGGGCCAATGTCATCGCCCTGGTGATCATTGCCTTTCTGTTTGCCATACTGGCTTTTCAAAGCTGGTTCACAGTGGATGGATGGAGTTTTGTTCTGGGAGCACTGGCGTCTCTTGTCTGTGCCATACCCCACGAGTACATCCACGCCATCTGTTTTCGGGAAACCGCTTATATCTATACAAATCTGAAGCAGGGAATGCTGTTTGTGGTGGGACCGGAGGACATGACCAAAGGCCGGTTCATCTTCATGTCCCTGCTGCCCAGCATTGTCTTCGGTCTGATTCCCTATGCCGCGGGACTGGTCCTGCACAATGTGTTTCTGGCAACGCTGGGCGCCACGTCCCTGGGCATGGGATCCGGAGACTACATCAACGTCTGGAATGCCCTCTGGCAGATGCCCAAAGGCGCCCTGACGTATCTGTACGGATTTCATTCCTTCTGGTACCAGCCACATGATTCCCGGCAGCAGCCGGCCGGCACGGAAGCTGAAACTGAATGAAGCAGTCCTGACTGCGGACAGCTTTCCCGGCACCGGGTCTGACCGGCACCGGGTTTTTTTGCGCCTTCGCATTTCCGGGCTGCTCCCGGTCCGGCACAGGTGGTATCCCGTAATCTGGTGCAGACCGGAAATGAAATGGAAAATAAAAAATCGCAGATGAATCTGTTTTGACTGTGCCGGCGGGCTTATAATGAAGTGACGGAAAGCGGGGTGGTCAAAAATGAATATACCGGATGACAGTACAGCCCGACCGCGACATTGGACCACCCTGCTCAGATACTGACACTCTGACCTGAGCCCTGGTCCCTTTTTCCATGCAGAAAGGGGGAAAACAGAATGCAGGAAGAACCCCGGAACTCCGAAGCCGAATCCCTGCGCCAGCGTCCGGACTACGAGGCAATCATCGTGGAAGCCGTGCGCACCAGCACAGCCCCGCGCATTCTTGCCATGCAGCTGGATAATTATCATGCCGGAGACATCGCAGACGCCTTCTTCAGACTCACGCTGCCCGAACGGGAAAAGCTGTACCGGATTCTCAAACCCGACACCCTGGCCGACATCCTGGAATATCTGCCGGACGACCAGCGGATTTCATTCATCAACGAACTCACCCTGCGCAAAGCCGCAACGGTGCTCAACCGCCTGGAACCCGATCAGGCCAACGATCTCATTCAGTCCCTGGTCCCGGAAAAGCAGGTCCTGCTCATGGAACTGCTGGACTCGGAAATGCGGGCGGACATTGCCCTCATTGACTCCTACGACGAGGACCTGATCGGTTCCCGCATGACCACAAACTTCGTCGAAGTCCCGCGTCACGTCACAGTGAAGGAAGCCATGAATCTTCTCGTGAAACAGGCGGCGGACAACGACAACATTTCCACGATCTACAGCTACGGACAGGATCATATGTATGCCGGTGCCGTGGATCTCAAGGATCTCATCATCGCCCGGAATGACACGCCTCTGGAGGAAATCCTGGTTTCCAGCTACCCCTATGTCTACGGCTCGGATCAGGTGGAAGACGTCATTGACGACCTCAGGGACTACAATGAAGACTCCATTCCAGTCCTGGGAGCCGACAACCGCATTCTCGGGGTCATCACCACCCAGAATCTGCTGGAGGCGCTGGACCAGGAAATGGGAGAAGACTACGCCCGTCTGGCCGGTCTGACTGCCGAAGAAGACCTGGAAGAGACACTGTTTGTCTCTTTGAAAAAGCGTCTTCCCTGGCTGCTGTTCCTGCTGGGTCTGGGACTCATCGTCTCCTGGGTTGTCTCCCTCTTTGAAGGTGTCGTGGCTCAGATCCCCCTGGTGCTGGCATTCCAGTCCCTGATCCTGGGCATGTCCGGCAACGCCGGCACCCAATCCCTGGGTGTCACGATCCGGGTCCTTATGGACGATGAACTCACCGGAAAGGAAAAGCGTCATCTGGTGGCCAAGGAAGTCCGGGTGGGATGTGTCAACGGACTCATCATGGGACTGCTGTCCTTTGTGTTCCTCGGCCTCTACATCTTCGCCGCCAAGCATCAGACCCTGGCCCAGTCCTACACCATCTCCGGCTGCATCGCCCTGAGCCTGTGGCTGGCCATGATCGTTTCCTCGCTGACCGGCACCACGATTCCGCTGTTCTTCAAAAAAGCCGGCGTGGATCCCGCCGTCGCCTCCGGTCCTCTGATCACCACCGTCAATGACCTGTGCGGGGTGATCCTGTATTACAGTCTGGTGTGGCTTCTGCTTCTGCAGATACCCGGAATGTAGGTGACGGGTATGGATGACACAAACATGACACCCCGGACCCCGGAAACAGCCGGAACCGGTACAGGGTACAGGAATCTGCGTGACGAAGGGAAAATCGACCGGCATTACGCAGCGGAAATTGTCGGACTTGTCCGCTCCTCCCTGGCACCGGCCATCCTCAAGGACAAGCTGGAGGATTACCACGAAAACGACATCGCCGAAGCCTTCGACGATCTCCATCCCGCAGAACGCGCCCGTCTGGCCACCCTGCTGGACACAGACCAGCTCACGGACATCTTCGAGAGTATGGACGAAGAACAGCGGGACCGCTTTTTTCCGGAACTTCCGCTGAAAAAAGCCGTGGCTCTGCTCAACCGGGGCATGGACGCGGATACAGCCGCAGAACTCCTGCGCAGCACCAGCCCTGTCCGGCGGGACCTCATCGTGGAACTCCTGGATCCCGAAGTCAGGGACGACATCCGGCTGGTCTCCAGCTTCACCGACGAACAGATCGGCAGCCACATGACCACCAACTACATCGAGATCCCTGTCAGCGCCAGCGTCAAGGAAGCCATGCGGCTGCTCAAGCAGCAGGCCGAGGAAAACGACAACATCCAGACACTCTATGTGCTGGACAAAGACGGAACCCTCGCCGGCGCCATTGACCTCAAGGATCTCATCATCGCCCGCAGCAGCCAGCCGCTCTCGGACATCGTGGCCCAGAACTATCCCTATATCTACGCAAGCGAGCAGATCGATGAAATCCTGGATGAGCTCAAAGACTACAGCGAGGACTCCATTCCGGTGCTCGACAACGACAACCAGCTGGTAGGTGTCATCACAGGCTCGGATGTTCTGTCCCTGTATCAGGAAGAAATGGAAGAAGACTACGCCCGTCTGGCCGGTCTGTCCGCCCAGGAAGACCTGAACGAAACGCTCTTTCGCAGCGTGAAAAAGCGGATCCCCTGGCTGTGCATTCTGCTCTTTCTGGCCATGGGCGTCTCCAGCGTAGTGGGACTCTTCGAACCGGTGGTTGCCCGCCTGACCATGGTCGCCGCCTTTCAGTCTCTGATCCTGGGCATGTCCGGCAACGTCGGAACCCAGTCTCTGGCTGTCAGCCTCCGGGTCCTGACAGACGATGAACTCACCTGGAATCAGAAACTCTACCTCGTCTTCAAGGAAGTCCGCACCGGTGCTGCCAACGGCCTCATCATCGGCCTGTTCTCCTGCCTGGTCATGGGCATCTACATCTATTTCGCCTTCCCCTGGGACCTGGCTACATCCTATGCCATCTCCGGGGTCATCGGCCTGAGCATGCTGATCAGCATGGCAGTATCGTCTCTCTTCGGTACCGTGATCCCGATCTTCTTTCAGGCCATTCATGTAGATCCCGCCACCGCCTCCGGACCCCTGATCACCACCATCAACGACCTGACCGCGGTCCTGACCTACTACAGTCTGGTGCTTCTGTTCCTGATACAGATCATGCACCTGGCCGGGTGATGCCGATGGACGGCCAGCCGTCCTGACAGGGCATCACGTGGACCTGGTGCCGGAAACGGGACGGGAAGCATGGAAGCTGACAGCCGCTGAAAAGCGGCTTTTACTGAATGCAGACAGATGTCAAAGCTGCAAGGAGGAAACTATGCATATTTCGGAAGAAGCCTGGATCGCGCCAGGGGCTGTGGTGGCAGGAGATGTTACCATGGAAGCCGGCAGCAGCGTGTGGTTTCACTGCACGGTGCGGGCTGAAGAAGAACCGGTGGTGATCGGGAAAGACTCCAATGTCCAGGACAACAGTGTGATCCACACAGATCCCGGGTATCCGGTGATCCTGGGGGATTCAGTGACAGTGGGCCACGGCTGCATTCTCCATGGCTGCCGCATCGGTGATGAAACGCTGATCGGCATGGGGGCAATTGTTCTCAACGGGGCCGCCATCGGGTCTCACTGTCTGATCGGCGCCGGCGCTCTGGTGACTCAGAATGCGGTCATTCCGGACGGCTCTCTGGTTCTGGGGTCCCCGGCCAGGGTCATCAAGCCTGTTACAGAACAGCAGATCCAGGAAATCCGGGAAAACGCGATGGAATATGTCATGCTGTCCGGACAGTATCGTCTGGAAGCCCACGCGCTGTGGTCCCCCGGAAAAGAATGAACAGCCAGGATGATATGAGGCGATGGACCGGGGCGTTTCTGCGCTATGCAGAGGCTTTCGGTGACAAAGACCCCCGGTACCGGCTCAAGCGCATCCATACCCTGGGTGTGCTGGGCTACATGAATGCCCTCCTGAAACTGGAAGGTCTGGACCAGGCGCAGCCTGATCTGGCCAGTCTTGCCCGGATCGCAGCGGTGTTCCACGACATCGGGCGGTTCGAACAGCTGAGGCAGTACGGCACATTTTTTGACAGCCGGAGTGTGGATCATGCGGCTCTTTCCGTCCGGATTCTCCAGGATACGGATATGCTTGCCGACCTGGATGCGGACAGCCGCAGGCGGGTCATGGAGGCCATTGCCTGGCACAACCGTCTGGAGGTACAGATCCCGGATCCGCAAACCCGGCTGGTCTGCGATCTGCTCCGGGATGCAGACCGGCTGGATATTTTCCGTGTATTCGCCACGGAAGACATTCAGGATACGACAGCTCATACTCTGCAGGAAGCCTGGGAGTCGCCTGTGGCCGACAAAGTGAAATCTGCACTGCTTTCAGGAAAGTGCGTGAACAAAGCCGACCGGCAGTCCGCCATGGACATCTGGCTGACGTATCTGGGCTTTGTCAACGACTTTCATTTTGCTGCGGCGTATCGTTTGTGTATGGCGGCAGGATTCTGGCGGCGGCGCTTTGATGCGCTGCCACAGGCAGATCCGGCTGTTGAGGCATGCGTAAGCCATGCGGAGGCATTGTTGAATGAAAACTGCAGAAGAACTGAAACAGATTCTCAACCGGATCGAGGGACGTCCCTATCCGGCGTATAAAGATACACAGGGCATTTACTCTTTTGGCCCCTTTTTGCTGTCTGTGGACCATGTCCAGGGCGATCCCTTTGCTGCACCCAGCGACGTATCGGTGCTGGTGAAGCAGCCGGGATTCCCGAAGGAGATCCTGCAGTCCCGACAGACCCGGATCGCTGCCCAGGATATGATTCTGCGGTTTTTCGGTCAGGCTCTGAATCAGGCGGCTGTCCGGGGAAAAGGATCGGGCAAGTCCGGCAGACTGTCTGTAACCAGACCCGGTCAGGAGATCCTGGAACGCACTTCCTGTCACATCTCGGAAGACGGAGCCATCCGGGTGCGGTTCAATATCGGATTTCCGGCCAATGGACGCCGGATCCTTGCCAGAGAGCTGGAACGCATTCTGTTTGTGACTGTGCCGGAGGTGGTGAACAAAAGCCTGATTTACCGCAATTACACACCAAAGATGAAGGAACAGCTGGAAGAAGCCTGGAAACTGGCGGCGGATCAGAGCGCAATCCGGGAACAGCTGGATGCACTGGGCCTGGCGGCATTTGTGGCAGATGGATCCATTCTTCCCAGAGAGAGCGGTGTGTCGCAGAAACCCATGAAGGACGCCATTCCCTTTGAAGCACCGGCGTCCCTGCGGGTGGAAGTGGACACACCCTGGCGCGGAAAGCTCACCGGGCTGGGAATCCGCAAAGGAATCACGCTGATTGCCGGCGGTGGATATCATGGAAAATCCACTCTGCTGGAAGCGCTGGAGCGTGGTGTCTATGATCACATTGCCGGAGATGGCAGGGAACTGGTCATCACGGATGCCACCGCCGTCAAATCCCGGGCCGAAGACGGACGCAGTGTGCAGGATGTAAATATTTCCGGCTTCATCACCAATCTGCCCAATGGAAAAGACACAGAGGCCTTCAGCACGGAAGATGCCTCCGGCAGTACGTCTCAGGCAGCTGGACTGGCAGAAGCACTGGAAGCCGGGGCACGCACCCTGCTGATTGATGAAGACACCAGTGCAGCCAACTTCATGATCCGGGACAACCTGATGCAGGAAGTGGTTCACGGGGATCAGGAACCCATCATTCCCTTCGTGGACCGGGTACGGGAGCTGCGTGACAGCAAGGGTGTAAGCACCATTCTGGTGGCAGGCTCCTCCGGCGCTTTCTTCGACAAAGCCGATACGGTGATTCAGATGGATCAGTATATCCCCAGGGACATTACCGAAAAAGCCAGGGAAGCTGCGAAGAACTATACCTTCAAAGAGAAGGAGAACCTCCGGCCCTTTGACAGCACCAGTACCCGCATCGTGCACAAGGCGAAGGAATCCGAGCGTTCAAGGGTCCGCTCCCGGGGCATGGACACCATTTCCATTGACCGGCAGGATATTGACATGCGCTATGTGGAGCAGCTTGTGGATCCGGAACAGCTGGCAGCGATTGGACAGCTGCTCCGTCTGGCAAACCGGGAGATCGTGGATGACAGAAAGACACTGAGCGAGGTTGTCTCTGCGCTGCAGAAGCGAATGGAATCCGGCGGACTGGATGAAACGGTCCGGGGCCATGGCGCAGCTGTGCGTCCGCAGGAACTGTTCGCGGCTTTCAACCGGCAGCGGTTCCAGAAAATCACACCGCTGGAAAATTGAATAAAGACAGCAAAATTCATGAACAGCGGGGAGACATCCACAGCTGTACACGTTCATAAGCATTTATGATGCGTTCAGCCGTCAAAGCGTGTATAACTGTAGATGAGCAAAGAATTGCTCCCGAATTCCCGGACATGCAACAATGTCTGACTGAAGAAGGTGACTGTGCACGGTTGCCTTCTTTTTTTCGTTCAGGGGATCCGAAATTCGGATCGCCATGAACGAAAAAGACAGCCTGAGAGGCTGCCGGATAATTCAGTAAAACTCTTCCTGTCCTCATTCAAAAGCTGCCGAACTCACTTTCCTTGCCAGTTCCTCCCACTGCAAACCTGTTTCCTGTTCCAGGGCATCGACCTGTCTTTCCAGATCAGGGTAATGGTATCGCAGCTGATAGACAGGCAGATGCAGTTTGAGGGCTGTCTTGTTGAAGGCCATCACGGCACCAGGATCCAGAAAAAATCCAGGTGCAACTCCAGTGAGGCAGGCCAGCACAGTCTGCCCGTTCTTTGATTTCAGACAGCGGGTCATCGCTTCCACTCCTGCAAAGCCATGCATAAGAGCCAGATAACTGATTGAGGAGCAGTTCAGGACAAGATTCAGAATCTCAATGATCCGGTTGAGTGATTCCGTGGAAATGGTTCCATTCCAGTAACCTTCACATATCGAAAGACACAGCATATTGCCGCTGATGAATCCGGTTTCTTCATCCAGGGCCTTCTGTGCATACTTCAGAAGGGTGTCTTCTGTGTTCCGGTCCCGGGGTTCACCATTTTCCAGGCGGTCCATGACCGCCACCGGATGGGCATCCCTTTCGTCTCCCGAAATATGAATCATTGCCTGCAGTCCATCGATCAGGAGAGCTTCTGGTATGGCAATCCGTCCGGCAGTGCCCAGCATGAAAGGTACTGTCTGGTTTTCCGGATTGTTCCGGAAATAATCAATGATGGCCGGCGCAAAGTCCCGCAAAGAAATCATGGTCCTTTCCAGCTGTTCCTCCTGCACAGCAGACTTGTCCAGAAGCAGAGCCAGCTTCTTTACTCGAGAGGGAATGGCTGAAGATGTTTTCCTGGGCTTTTTCGGCATTGTTTTTTCCTTTTCCTTGTTTTCCATTCAACTTTATCAGTGCTTGCAGCAGCTGGCAAACAGAACTCCGGCAGGACTGAATGATTTACAGGATCAGTGAATGAAAAAGCCATGACCTGACAAGAGGCCATGGACCGGTTCTTATGGTTGCAGGCTGTATCCCGGCTGATTGGACTCTGCACCAGACAGGCCATGATGCAAACAGATCTGTTCAGTTCACAGATCCGAGGCTCTGATCGGATGTCCCGATGCCGAGATATTCCCGGATTTTGGGCATCTTGGCTCTGGCATCGTGATAGCCAAGGTAGTACAGTTCCCCCAGTTTTTCCATATCTCCCTCCAGACGGGAAATCGTCACCGGCTGACTGGGCGCAATCTGGATGATGCGGCGGCGCCGGCTGAGCCGTTCGATTTCTTCCATCTGGCGGTCATAGCGCTCATTGGACGATGCAAGAGCCTGCGCAAAATCCGGACTGGCATGATAGAAGCGCTGAATCATGTCTTTCTGCAGCTGGGTATCTGCACCTTTCCGGTATCCATCCGGGCGGGTGCGGACCACGATGATTTTTTCAAACTGCTTTGACAGCGCCCATTCAATGGGGACTTTGTCTGTACAGCCGCCATCCAGGTACGGCACTTCATCAAGAACCACAGGCTTGGAAACAAAGGGCATGGAGGCGGATGCCTGAACTGCCTTGAGTATATCCACAGGCTCCTTTTTTGAAACATACCTGGCAGCTCCGGTGTTCACATCGGAAACCACAGCGTAAAAATCCCGCCGGGGATCCTGGAACCGGTCCCAGTCAAAGGGTTCCTCCAGCTGAAGATCGTTCATGACAAAGTCAAATCCGATCACCCCGCCGTCTTTGAGAAGGGGACGGGTGCCGACATACCGCTTGTCATGACGGTATCGAAGGTTTATCCTGGCAGCCCGGCCGATCTGGCCGGCCTGGTAATTCAGGCCATTCATGGCCCCTGCAGATACGCCAATGACTGTCTGAAGGCTGATTCCTTCTTCCAGCAGCGCATCCAGCACACCGGCTGTATACAGTCCGCGGAAAGCGCCGCCCTCCAGAACCAGACACCCGGGCGTGACTGTATCCGGTGCTTTCCCTTTGGGCAGCAGTGCCCACCCGGAGAAGACTTTTTCCCGGGAAATTTTTGCATCTTTTGCCATTGGAATGCCTCCTTTTCCCGAACAAGTTTACCTGCTTTTGCCACAGGGCGCAAAACGTTTTAGAATCATAGAGACAAACCGGAGAAACTGTCCAGTGCCTTCGGTGACTGATGAAGGAGACGCATATGGAAAAATGGATGACTCTGATTTTGAGTGCTGTTCTTCTGGCAGGATGCACAGCAGAGCAGCCCGAGCCGGAAACCCGGGAGGAGGAACCTGTGGAAATCATTGAAATGAAAGGATCAGAGCCGGGTGGACAGAAGTATCAGGCGGTGATCAAAGTCAAAGACTATGGAGACATTGTTTTTGAGATGGATGAAGGAATTGCGCCGGAGACTGTGAAGAATTTTGTGAAGCTTGCACAGGATGGATTTTACGACGGTCTGACGTTCCATCGTCTGATTGAAGGGTTCATGGCGCAGGGGGGAGATCCCAATGCGGATGGTACAGGCGGAGCGGATGAGGAAATCGAAGGTGAGTTTCTCTCCAACGGCTTCAACAATACGCTGAAGCATGTCCGGGGTACGGTTTCCATGGCGCGCAGCAGTGACCCGGATTCCGCATCCAGTCAGTTTTTCATCGTTCAGGAAGATGCACCCAGTCTGGATGGGGAATATGCGGCTTTCGGGACGGTGACTTCCGGAATGGATGTGGTGGACAAGATCCTGAAGGACGCTGAACCGGAAGATGGCAATGGCACGATTGACCGGAATGAGCAGCCGGTTATTGAATCCATTACCGTGACCAAAGAAGACTGATGTGACGGTTTCCAGATACGGCCGCATGATGGATGATGCGGGGCTTGTCATACTGCTGGAGGAAGTAAAGAATGATTTCCGGGCTGCAGGAATTGAACCTGGACGGATCCGGTCGGTGTCTTTTTCGGGAAGACTGACAAGGAGCCGGGGCAACTGCCGGCGGGAAAGTGATGGACTGTATTCCATTCATATATCTTCGCGGCTGAAAGGTCATACAGATCTGCTGCGGGAAACACTGGCTCATGAGCTCCTGCATACAGTGGCTGGCTGTTTTGACCATGGTCATGAGTTTCAGAAACTGGCTGTGCGTCTGGAAGCCTGCGGGTATCACATTCAGAGAACTTACGAGCCGGAAGCCTTTGAGATGGAAGGCCGTTACCGGTTTCGCTGCAGCAAATGCGGTGTGACAGTGACGCGGACCCGCAGATCAAGCTTCACGGAGTTTCCTGAGCGCTATATTCACAAAGGCTGTGGCGGTCATTTTGAGCCGCTGCCGGTGCATCCCGAAAAAGGGAAAAGGCAACCTGCTGTTCCGGCACAAAAGCCGCCCGAATCGGACGGCTGATGTGTCTGCATGAACCTGTCATGCCACCTGGAACCAGGCGCAGAAGCTGCCTTTGCAGGCAGGAAGTTGAACCGGAATCACTGCAGGATTATAATGATTCCAGAACAGCAGAGCCGTGCTGCTTTCGGTAAGTTAGTTGTCCCTGTCGGGACCGCCTGAGCGTGTGCTAGACGACTCAGGCATTTTTTCGTTTCTGATCTGTTTCATGGTTTTGTGCAGCCGTTTCCAGAACTTCAAACCCGATCGGCAGAACAGGCATCCTGGCAGGTGCCTGCTCTGCGCGTCGGGTTCAGACACAGCCTGGATGCGCTTGTCCTGTTGCGCAGACACCCCTGCCAGCGTTTTTTTTCTGCAACAGCAAAAGCCGCCCGAATCGGACGGCTGATGTGTCTGCATGAACCTGTCATGCCACCTGGAACCAGGCGCAGAAGCTGCCTTTGCAGGCAGGAAGTTGAACCGGAATCACTGCAGGATTATAATGATTCCAGAACAGCACAGCTGTGCTGCTTTCGGTTACTTAGTTGTCCCTGTCGGGACCGCCTGAGCGTGTGGTAGACGACTCAGGCATTTTTTCGTTTCTGATCTGTTTCATGGTTTTGCGCAGCTGTTTCCAGAACTTCAAACCCAGCAAGCCGAGTTTGAGGCTCTTTTCCAGCAGAAAAACCAGAAACAGAAGAATCATCAAAAGTTCCATGCGGACCTCCGTCAAATTCCGAAGTTCAAAAATACCCGGTCCGGCGCACGCAATCCACGCAGACACCCTTCACCAGAAGCAGCCGCAGCTGCATCGACAGTATAGCAGAAGACTTGTTTTAAGCGTCATAAATCAGCAATATTATCAAATCGACTGATGTATACTACGTAAATGATTACTTCATATTTACGTCACCTTCCCTCTGCTCAGCATCCGCAGCCCATTGACTGCCACAGAAAACCCCCGGCATTTCTCAGAATCCCGGGGGTTTGACCATTTCACTTTCTGCAGGATCCGGTCACTGCTTCAGATGCAGCCCCTTCAGGATCCACTCAGCACCCTTCAGAAGCCCCGTGGAGTAAGCCCAGGAAGAAACCGGTCGGCTGATCAGGATGATTGTCAGAAACTTCTTCCAGGACATGCCGTTGAGCCCTGCCAGCATGCAGAGAATGATGTCCGGGGACACCGGCAGAAACATGCAGATGGTGAAGAACAGCGTGAAATGCTTTGTGGAGCGGACCCAGCGCTGGTATTTCTCATAGGTCTTCGGACTGGTCAGGGACAGAATCATCCGGTCGCCGAATTTCTTCGCCATCCAGAACCCCAGGGAACAGTTGATGACTGCAGTGGCATAGTTGAAGAAAAACGCCGGTACAGGCCCGAACAGCACGATGCCAATGGACCCCATGGATCCCATGGGCACAATGGGGATATAGGAACTGAACACGGAAATGGCAATGAACAGAACCGGAGCCAGGGGACCGCATTTCTCCAGAAACTGCCGGATCTGTTCCGTATCCACACCGGAACGCAGAAACCAGATCAGAAAGCCGGCGAACATCACCGTGGATATGATGGAAATGATGAAATTGCGTTTCCGGACCCTGGCGCCGGCATCCTGTTCCATGCTCATACTGAACCTCCTGTTTTTATCAGTGTAACGGAAAGATGGACAAAACGGACGGTCGTTTATCCGCCGTTCACCGGTCACATTCACCAGGCTGTCTGCATATACCCGGCAATGTCTGCTTGACCTGCCTGTCTCTTTGAGACAAAGTGAAAACATGAAACACTGGCTGTATGACCGCCGCACCCTGTTGCTGCTGCTGGCGATACTATTCGGAATCCAACTGTTCATTTTTTTTGTATATGATCTGAACCCTGATG
>NZ_CAJUPA010000016.1:40060-54632 GCF_910588395.1 uncultured Faecalibaculum sp.
TGTATATGATCTGAACCCTGATGCCCTGGGCTACATGCTGCTGCTGGAATTTGTTCTGATCAACATCTATCTTGTTCTGGACTACTGGCGTCATACCCTGTCCCACCGGTTTCTGACAGCCCAGCGCAAAGTGCCCGATCTGTCCTGGATGGAATTTGACGGCACCCTGAAAGACCGGGATTATCAGCGGATCATCCGGCAGAGGGAAAAACTGCGGCATGAACAGGCAGAACAGTACCGCCGGGATCAGCAGCACATGCAGGACATCCACGATCTCTGGGTTCATCAGAACAAACTGCCGATTGCCGCCCTGAAACTGCTGCTGGAGGATCCACAGCCGGATATCCGGGAAATGAAAAGCCAGGTCCTTCGCCTGGAACAGTACACGCAGATGATTCTGGCTGCTGCCCGGCTGGACAGCCCGGAAACGGATTATGTCTTCGACTGGGTGAAGCTGGATGACATCCTCCGGAGCACCATCCGGACGTTTTCCCCGGAATTCATCCGCCGGAAGCTGCGGCTCGACTACAGCGGCACGGAAGAGAAAGCCCTCACTGACGCCCGGTGGCTGACTTTTGTCCTGGAACAGATCATTTCCAACGCCGTCAAATACGCCCGCCATGAAATCGTCATCCAGGTCAGCGATGCGCAGATCACCATCCGGGATGACGGCCCGGGAATTCCTGGACAGGACCTGGAACGGATCTGGACAAAGGGGGTCACCGGCGCCAATGGCCGCCGCAGAACTTCCGCCACGGGACTGGGCCTGTATCTGGCCAGAACGGTCATGGACCGTCTGGGACATGACATCCGGATCAGCACCAGCCAGGAGACTGGCACAGCCGTCACCATTGACCTGCGGCATGCAGGCATTCTGGAACATGACTGACTCCTCTCGAAGCGGCATGACCGGCATGGTCTGATCCGCTTTTTTTGCATGGCACTCCATTGCACGGTACCGGGCTCTGTCATCCATTCTTTCCATGCCTGCAGACCACATTCCTGCACGCAGACCGTATTCCGCCCGGCAGCCGTCACCATTCTGACCGCATTCTTCCGGCATCTTTCAGCAGTGTAAGATACCGGCGGCAAGTGTAAGACAAGTCGATGGAACCCGGATCCTGCCGGCCTGTATCATGAACCTGTCAAAAGGAGATGGAAAACATATGGCACTGCTTGAAGTCAGAAATCTGAAAAAAATATATTCCAGCCGGTTCTCCGGCACCCAGGTCCAGGCACTGGACAATGTTCATTTCGATGTGCAGGAAGGAGAATTCGTGGCGATCATGGGTGAATCCGGATCCGGAAAAACCACCCTGCTGAACATTCTCGCTGCCCTGGACCGCCCCACAGCCGGACAGGTGCTGCTCAACGGCCGCGACCTGGCGAAAATCAGCGGCAAGGAACTGGCAGCCTTCCGCCGGAGTCATCTGGGATTTGTCTTCCAGGACTTCAACCTGCTGGATACCTTCACCAACAAGGACAATGCACTGCTCCCTCTGGTGCTCGCCAAGGAAAAGTATCCGGTCATGAACCGGAAACTGCAGCCGCTGGCCAGAGACCTGGGCATCTCGGCAGTGCTGAACAAGTATCCCTACGAGATCTCCGGCGGTCAGAAACAGCGGGTATCCATCACGCGGGCCCTGATCACCGACCCGGAAATCCTGCTGGCAGACGAACCCACCGGCGCGCTGGACTCCCGGAGCAGCGAAGATGTCCTGAACCTCTTCACCCGGATCAACAGCAGCGGCCAGACCATCCTCATGGTCACGCACTCCATGAAAGCCGCCAGCTATGCCAGCCGGGTGCTGTTCATCAAAGACGGCCGGCTGTTTCACCAGATCTACAAAGGCGACCGCTCCAACAGCGAACTGTATGAAGACATCAGCCGCACGCTGACACTCATGTCCAGAAAAGGCGAACCGGCATGAAGCTTGCAGCAAAACTCGCGGTATCGAATCTGAAGCGCAACCGCCGCACCACGATTCCCTTCATTCTCACCAGCGCCCTCTGCACCCTGATGCTGTATCTGGTCATCAGCCTGGAAAACGGACCGGCGGTGGCAGACAGCTACGGCGGGGCACAGCTGCAGATGATGCTGGGCTTCGGGCAGCTCATCATCGTGCTGTTCACCGTGATCTTTCTCTTCTACACCAACAGCTTTCTCATGAAACAGCGCAAGCGGGAATTCGGTCTGTTCAACATCCTGGGACTGGCAAAAAAGGACATCGGACTGGTGCTGTTCTTCGAACTGCTCATCTGCTGGGCCATCTCGCTGATCCTTGGACTGGGCCTTGGCGTGATCCTGGACAAAGCCATGTATCTGCTCATTGCCCGGCTTGTCAGCATCCCCCTGCCGGAAGGCCTGCACATCTCCGCCGCAGCCATGACCCAGACCATCTGCTGGACCGGCGCTGTCTATGTGCTCCTGACTGTCTACGGCTTTTTCATGGTCAACGTCTCCAGTCCCATCGAACTGCTGCATGCCCAGGCCGAAGGAGAAAAGGAGCCGAAAAACCGCTGGATCCTGGCTCTGGCAGGCATCATCTGCCTGGCAGCGGGATACGGGCTGGCCATCTCTGTCAACAACCCCATGGAGGCCTTCGTTCTGTTCTTCGTGGCTGTGATCCTGGTCATCATCGGCACGTATCTGCTGTTCAACGCCGGCAGCATTGCCATTCTGAATCTGCTGCAGAAAAACCGCCGGTTCTACTACCAGACCAGTCACTTCATCTCGGTCTCCGGCATGAAATACCGCATGAAGGCAAACGCCGTGAGCCTGGCCAACATCTGCATTCTCTCCACCATGGTTCTCGTGGCGCTCTCCACCACCATCTGCCTCATGACAGGCATGGACGAAACCATTCAGACATCCTACCCCAGAGAAACAACCCTGACTATGTACACACAGGAAGGGGACTCCCTGGAGGAATTCCGTCAGGCACTGGCCCAGTCCGGCGTCCAGGCAGAAGATGTGCTGGCCTACTCTTTGTATGATATCCCCGGTGTGACAGACAACGGTACAGTCACGGACATCGGCAGCTACGGACAGGAGAACACCAGACTCTTCGAGTTCATTCCCCTGGACCAGTACAACAACGCCATGGGCACCAGCTATGTCCTGAACCCGGATCAGGTGCTTCTCTGCACCCCCGGCAGCACCTGGTCAGATACGCTGACTGTACAGGACAGGACCTGGAACGTCGCCGGGACCGTGGATGAATTTCCCTCCTCCGGAATCGGTGTCAAACTGGTAGGCAGTCCCGCCCTGGTGGTGGTGCCTTCTGTGGAGGATATGGAATACGTCCGGAGTCTGGCACCGGCAGAACAGAAGAGCCTGGTCAACATCCTCGCCTTCGACAGCCCCAACCCGGATCAGGACGCTGCAGTGGTCAAGGATCAGTTTGAACAGATCACAGGCCTGCGGCCCTCCGGTGATACCAGAAACGGCTTCGGCGACTCCCTGCATTCCCTGTACGGCAGTCTGCTCTTCGTGGGCATCTTCGTGTCCATTCTCTTCATCACCGCCAGTGTGCTGATTATGTACTACAAACAGATCTCCGAAGGATACGAAGACCAGAAACGGTTCGACATCATGACCAGAGTGGGACTGGACAATGCCCAGATCCGGAAAACCATTCATTTCCAGGTCCTGGCTGTATTCTTCCTGCCACTGGTCATGGCCGCCGTTCACATTGCCTTCGCATTCCCCATGATCTCCAAACTGCTCATGCTGCTTGGCATGGGAGACACCACACTGTTCATGATCACCTGCCTGTGCGTATTCGGCATCTTCGCGCTTCTTTACATCATCGTGTACGGACTCACCAGCCGCGCCTACTATCAGCTTGTCAAAGGCATGACAGAGGACCTGGAAGAAGCCTGACGTGATTCCTGTTTCATCTGCAGCCGATCAGCGTACCGGCTGTTTTTTTTGTGCCGATGTCTGCTGCGCAGACTGCCGGGGCATGAAGGAGAAAAGGAATCTTGATGCATGCACGGGGTTCTGCATCCCAGACGGCAATGGGCTGCAGTCAGCCGGGAACACAGACAGGACCGTGGTTCTGATTCCTTGAATCTGTCACCTGATTCGGCTAAAATATGCTCTGATTTTTCCGAATCTTCTCAAAATGTTTATAAAAACAGCATTTTTTCGGATTAGAAAGGCGCTATATGCATCGAATCGGGCTGGACATTGGTTCCACCACCATCAAGACCGTTGTGCTGAATGAATCCGGCAGGGTCTGTCATACCCAATACGAACGCCATTACTCCCGGATTGCGCAGAAAACCCGGGAGGTCCTTCAGACTCTTTCCCGGAAATTTCCCGGTCTTCAGTCTCTGTGCATTTCCGGATCGGCAGGGATCGGACTCAGCGAGCAGCTGGGGATCCGTTTTGCCCAGGAAGTGTTTGCCACCAGACAGGCTGTGACAACGCTGCAGCCGGAAGCGGACGTGGTCATTGAACTGGGGGGCGAGGATGCCAAGATTCTGTTTCTCAGCGGGGGAACGGATTTCTGCATGAACGGATCCTGTGCCGGGGGAACCGGTGCCTTCATCGATCAGATGGCGACGCTGCTGCAGATCAGTCAGGACGAAATGAATGCCCTGGCCATGGACCATGAGAAGATCTACCCAGTGGCCAGCCGCTGCGGTGTGTTTGCCAAAAGCGACATTCAGCCACTGCTGAATCAGGGTGCCACCAAGGAAGACATCTCTGCATCCATTTTCCAGGCTGTGGTGTCCCAGACGATTGCGGGTCTGGCGCATGGACGGCCGATCCGGGGGAATGTGGTGTATCTGGGTGGCCCGCTGACGTTCTTTTCCATGCTTCGGGAAACCTTCGATGCCAATCTGAAACTGACAGGCGTGTGTCCTTCCTTATCCTTATATTATGTAGCCTACGGTGCGGCGCTGCTAGCCGGAGAGGAGACCTTTGATCTGGAGAAACTGGCGGATCGCATCCCGCAGCTGACCGGCTGGCAGTCCTATGACAGTCTGCGGCCGCTGTTCAGGGACAGGCGGGAACGGGTGGCGTTCGAGACCCGCTATGGTCAGCAGCTGCCTGCTTTCCTGGAACCCTCCGGTGACCCGGTCCGGCTGTATGTCGGCATTGACGCAGGCAGCACCACCACAAAATGCGCAGCCCTGACAGAAGATGGCGCCATTGCCTTTTACCGGTATCTGCCTTCCGGCGGCCAGCCCGTGAGGCATGTGCGGGATTTTCTGCTGGAGCTCTATGACCGGTGGCCAAACTGCCAGATCCTGGGCAGTGCTGCCACCGGCTATGGAGAAGACATCGTCCGGGCGGCTTTCGGTGTGGACCTGGGCGTGGTGGAAACCGTGGCCCATTACACCGCTGCCAAAGCCTATGATCCGCAGGTGGACTTCATCATTGACATCGGGGGACAGGACATCAAGTGCTTTAAGATCCGCAACGGAGCGGTGGACCAGATTTTTCTGAACGAAGCCTGCTCCTCCGGCTGCGGTTCCTTTCTGCAGTCCTTTGCCGGGACCCTGGGCTATGATATGGAGACCTTCTGCGAGCATGCGCTGAAGGGGACAAAACCGGTGGATCTGGGCAGCCGGTGCACCGTGTTCATGAATTCCTCGGTGAAGCAGGCTCAGAAGGACGGTGCGGCCATGGAGGATATTGCTGCCGGGCTGGCGGTGTCCGTGGTCAAAAACGCGCTGTACAAAGTCATCCGCCTGAAACAGGGGCAGAAACTGGGCGATCACATCATCGTGCAGGGTGGCACGTTTCTCAATGATGCGGTGCTCCGGGCGTTTGAACTGGAGCTGGGAATGCCGGTGACCCGCCCGGCGGCTGCGGGTCTGATGGGAGCCGTGGGTGCGGCGCTGTATGCCAGAGACAAGGGGCTGGATCACAGCACACTGCGCACCAGGGATCAGGTCCTGAACCTGAGCCACAGCGTGAAGCCCACTGTCTGTCAGGGGTGCACCAATCACTGCCGGCTGACGGTCAATGTCTTTGACGGCGGGAAAGTCTGCATTGCGGGCAACCGCTGTGAAAAACCGGTCAGACATGCGGGCAGTGAGTCCGGTCACAACATGCTGGCGTACAAGCGCCAGCGGCTGGCCCGGTTTTCCAGCCGGAAGGGATCGCGGAAAACCATCGGCATTCCGCTGGTTCTGAACATGTACGAGCTGCTGCCTTTCTGGCATACCCTGTTCACCCGGCTGGATTTCGGGGTGGAAGTATCCGGCTTTTCCAGCCTGGCCCTGTATCACAGGGGACAGGGGCAGATCCCCAGCGATACGGTGTGCTATCCCGCCAAACTGTCTCACGGTCACATTCAGGCACTGCGGGACAGAGGAATCGAAGACATTTTCTATCCCTGTCTTTCCTACAATATTGATGAAGACAAAAGCGTCAATCACTACAACTGTCCGGTGGTGGCCTACTATCCGGAATCCATCCAGAGCACCATGCCGGAACAGAAGCTGCTGATGCCCTATCTGGGGATTCACCGGCGGAAGGATTTTGCGAAGCATTTCTGGAAATTCCTGCGGGAAGAAGTGGATGACACTGTGCGGCTGCGGGATGTGCAGAAGGCGGTGAACGCCGCGTATGAAGCTCTGGACGCCTATATGGAAGACATCCGGTCACAGGCGGATATCTGGCTGCAGGAAGCCCGGTCCCGGGGCAGGGAAGTGGTGGTGCTCTGCGGCAGGCCCTATCATGCCGATCCGGAAGTGATTCACGGCATCGATCAGTACATTGCCTCCACCGGGCGGCTGGTGCTCTCGGAGGATTCCCTGGGCCATCACACCAGTCAGGCGGATACGGATGTGCTGAATCAGTGGACCTATCATGCCCGGCTGTACTCGGCTGCCCGCTGGGTTGCCAGCCAGCATGATCCCGCCATTCAGCTGGTGCAGCTGGTGAGCTTCGGCTGCGGCGTGGACGCGATCACAGGGGATGAAGTCCGGGCCATGCTGGAGTCCGAAGGGTGTCTGTATACGCAGGTGAAGATTGATGAAATCACCAACCTGGGTGCGGTGAAAATCCGGCTCCGCTCTCTGTTTGCTGCTGCGGGCCAGCGGCAGCAAAGCCGGCAGGAGGGTGCATCCGGATGCAGGGACAGGCGGCAGCCGGGTGTCAGTGACCGGCGGCAGGAAAGGCAGCAGGCATGAGTACACGGGTTCCGCATCCGGTGTTTACCGAAGAAATGCGGAAGACGCACACCATTCTGTTTCCCAACATGGTGGATATTCATTTCCGTCTGCTGCAGAATGTGCTGGAACAGTCCGGCTATCATGCCCGCCTGCTGACCAATGAAGGCAGTCAGGTAAGCAGCACAGGGCAGAAATACGTGCACAATGACACCTGTTATCCGGCGCTTCTGACCATTGGACAGATGATTTCGGCGCTGGAGACCGGTGGATATGACCCGGACAGGACGGCTCTGGTTCTGCCCCAGACCGGGGGTGGCTGCCGGGCGTCCAATTATGTATCCTTGCTGCGCAAAGCCCTGCGGGATGCGGGATATCCGCAGGTGCCGGTGATTTCCCTGAATCTTCAGGGACTGGATGATTCGCCGGGGTTTAAAATCACGCTGCCGCTGCTGCGGAAAATGCTGGCCTGCATGGCCTACGGGGATCTGCTCATGATCCTGGCCAACCAGGTGCGTCCTTACGAACTTCAGTCTGGTCAGACCGATCAGCTGGTGGATCAGTGGATCCGGGAGCTGTCCGGTCAGTTTGAAACCGGGGCGGGGTATGACCTGCATGCCATGAAACGCAATGACGGGCTGATCGCCCGGAGTTTTCACGAAGTGCCTGTCCGGCGCGTGCCGAAGGTGAAAACCGGTGTGGTGGGGGAAATCTATGTGAAGTACTCCGCGCTGGCCAACAATCACCTGGAGGAGTTTCTGCGTCAGCAGGACTGTGAAATCATGATGCCCGGCATCATGCAGTTTCTGCTGTATGCCGCAGACATGCCGCTGGAGGACGTCCGGCTGTATGGCGGCAAAAAAAGCACGCAGGTGCTCAATGGCGTGATGCTGACGTATCTGACAAAATACGAATCCCTGGTCATGGACGCCATCGGGCTGTATCCGGAGTTTACGGTGCCTGCCCGGTACCGGCGGCTGAAGGAGCTGGCCGGGGGACTGATCGGCACCGGCTGCAAGATGGGAGAAGGCTGGCTGCTGACAGCGGAAATGGCGGAACTGGCGGAAAGCGGCTATGGCAACATCGTCTGTGCCCAGCCCTTTGGCTGCCTGCCCAATCACATCGCAGGAAAGGCCATGATCGCCAAAGTCCGCCGCCGGTATCCGGAAGCCAACATCGTGGCCATTGACTATGATCCCGGTGCTGCCCGGGTCAACCAGGAGAACCGGATCAAGCTCATGCTGAGCATTGCCCGGGAGAATCTGCAGCAGCGCACAGCCGCTGCCGCAGACTGACAGAAACCGAACTGCCCGGCACGAAGAATTCCGGGCGGTTTTTCATATCCGGCTTTCTTTTTCCGTTTCCATGATCGCCAGATGATTGAGAAACAGGATGACCAGTCAAGAGATAATCCGCATATCCGGCGGTTCAGACAGAAAAAGAGCCAGTTTTCCGGAAAAGTGGCGGAAAAGACATTCCGGCTTTTACCGTTCTCTGTCTTCTGGCACAATTTAACTGGGGAAGGAGGGATGCGTGTGATTCTGGCAATCCTGTCGCTGCTGGCGATTCTGAGCATCCGCTTTGCGCTGGGACTGGAAAATGTGCGGCTGAAATCTCTTCGCAGCCGCCGGGATGCGGCGCTGGCCCTGCTCAACGCCCAGGAACTGGACAGCGGGGAAAGAGACCGGGGCAGACAGCAGCTGCGGCTGTTTCTGCTGGAGAGACGGCGATTCCGGCATGCTTCCCGGGCGGAAAAAGGATTTGTGCTCAGCGCTGCAGCGGCATTTCTGTGCCTGGGCTGTGTATGGATGGACATTCTCACCAGTCCGGAGCAGGCCGGTTCCTTCTGGTTCTTTCCGGATCTGGCTGCTGCCACGGGCATGCAGATCACGGTCCGGATCCTGCTGGTGATTTACTGCCTGAAACTGGCAGTCACGCTGCTGGCCGCCGGCAGACGCATTCATCCGCTCTTTCTGGCAGGCCCGCTTCTGTTCCTTCCGGTGCTTCCGTTTGCGTCCCAGTGCATATCCCTGTCGCTGTTCTGCTTCTGGGCCGGAGACGAGCTCTGGCTGCTGCTGGCTCTCATGGTGCAGAAAGTTCTGCTGGCGGTGTCACGGCCCCGCTGAAGTCGCAAAATTCATATTTCTCTTTTACAGGGGTCTGTGCTAGAATGGTAAAAGCAGTTAATGACAGCTTCTAACTGGGTAAAGTGAGGGTATAACAAATGGCAAATGATGAAATCTATGATGTAGAAGACATGGACATGGATGCGGACATCCAGCGCAAGCAGGAACTGATCGAGGAGATCAAGAGCCTCGATCTGGAATCCGACGGTGCTGCCGCTCTGCGTGCGGTCAACGACATGAAGCGGCGCTGGAACCGGATCCACTACTGGGAATCCGATTACGAAGACGGCCTGCGGGATGAATTCGAAAGCTATGTGGACAAGGTATATGCAAAGCGCAACGAGCTCTACCAGACTACCCAGGCTCAGAAAGAAGATCTGATTGAAAAGGCGAAGGAAACCGCCCAGATCGAAAACTTCAACCAGGGCACACAGATCATGAACGATCTGATGGAAGCCTGGAAGGCCGCCGGTTCCGCCGGCAAGGTTGTGGACGACCAGCTGTGGGAACAGTTCCAGGCTGCCCGCCAGGTATTCTATGACCGCAAGCACGCACACTGGGAAGAGCAGACGCAGCGCCGTCAGGATGCCCGTGTGAAGAAAGCGGAACTGATCGAGAAGGCGAAGGAACTGGCTGATTCCCACGAATGGCAGAAAACATCCAACAAGATGCGTGATCTGATGAACGAGTGGAAGGCTGCCGGTTCTGCCGGACGCAAGTATGATGACAACCTGTGGGAAGAATTCAACGGCGCCCGTCAGCAGTTCTACGAAGCACGCAACGCCTACTACGACGATCTGCACAAGGAACAGGCAATCCGTGCCGCCAAGAAGCGCGGTCTGATTGACCAGGCCAAGGCAATTGCCGAAAAGCAGGACTACAGCCGTCAGAACACACAGACCATGAAGCAGATCACGGCGGACTGGAAAGCCATCGGTTCCACCGGCAAAAACCGGGACGATGAGCTGTGGGCTGCCCTGCGTGAACAGATGGACAGCTACTTTGACGGTCTAAAGAAAAACTCCGAAGCCCGTCAGATGGACTGGAGAAACCGCATGAGCGATTCCCGCGTGCGCAAACAGGAGATCATCGCCAACCAGAAGCGTCAGATCAGCCGTCTGCAGGACGACATGTTTGGCCTGGTATCCGAGGCTGAAATGGTCGACATCCAGCAGCAGATTGAAGACAAGGAAGACTTCATTGCTCAGCTGGAAGCGGAGATCGCCGACATCGACAACCGTCTGAACGACTAGTTGCATCATCAGGACTCTTCGGAGTCCTTTTTTGCTGAAAGGAGTTTGACATGAAGCAGGACCGTACGTATCTCTTCGAAAAGGAATCCATACCCAGAGCAGTTGTCGCTCTGTCCGTCCCCACTGCGGCAGCCAGTCTGGTCACTGTGCTGTATTCCCTGGCGGACACATTCTTTGTGGGCCTCGCCAATGATCCGGTGCAGACCGCTGCGGTTTCCCTGGCAGCTCCGGTGCTTCTGGCGTTCAACGCCGTGAACAACCTGTTCGGGGTGGGAGCCAGTTCCATGATGAGCCGGGCACTGGGGGCAAAGGACATGAAAACCGTTGCCCGCAGTTCTTCCTTCGGTTTTTACGGAGCGCTGTTTTCGTCCATATTCTTCTCGCTGCTGGCAGTGATCTTCATCAATCCGCTGCTGCATCTGCTGGGGGCTTCGGACATCACCTATACCCCCACCGGGCGCTACCTGCTGTGGACGGTGATCATCGGAGCGGCTCCGGCCATTCTGAATGTGGTCATGGCGTATCTGGTACGGGCGGAAGGCGCCACAGCCCATGCGGCAATCGGCACCATGAGCGGCTGTTTTCTGAACATTCTGCTGGATCCGCTGTTCATTCTCGTGTTCGGCATGGGAGCGGAAGGGGCGGCTCTGGCCACACTGATATCCAACTGTGTGGCGGTTCTGTACTTTATCGGATATGTATTTGTCCGCAGGGGCCGGACGGTGGTGAGTCTGAACATCCGGCTGTTCACTCTGAAAGGCCGTGTCCCGGCTGGTGTGTTTGCCGTGGGGATTCCGGCCAGCATTCAGAACCTGCTGAATGTGGCCGGTCAGGTCATCGCGAACAATCTGGCTGCAGGTTATGGAACGGAAGCCGTGGCGGCCATGGGCATCGGCATGAAAGTCGCCATGGTTCCCATGTATGCCGCGCAGGGTGTCTCCCAGGGTGTCATGCCGCTGGTGGGATACAACTATGCCTCCGGCAACATCGCCCGGATGAAGGAAGCCATTTTCTTCACTGCGAAGATCACCTTCGGTTTTCTGGCTGTGGTGTGTCTGGCCTTTGAACTGTTCCCGAAGACCATTGTCAGCTGGTTCATTCAGAATCCGGAAACGGTGGCCATCGGGCAGGTGCTGCTGCGGGGGCTGTCTCTGGCGATTCCCTTTCTGGCCATGGATTTTCTGGCCGTGGGTGTATTCCAGGCTGCGGGGAAAGGCAACCTGGCGCTGTTCATGGCAGTATGCCGCAAGGTGATTTTCGAGATCCCCTTCATGTTCCTCTTTGACCGCATCTGGCCGATGTACGGGCTGGGATTCTCCCAGTTCGCGGCGGAATTTCTCATGACGATCATTGGCACGATGCTGCTGATCCGTTTCCTGCACCAGACAGAAAGGAGTCTCCATGATCAGACTGCCTGACTACATCCGCGATCATGCCGTCCTGAACCGCCTGACGGGAGAATCCGACTGTGACCGGATACTGGTCAACGGTATTCCGGTTCCTGTAAAGGACGGATGCTGGAGCTGTTCCTTTGAGGATGGCGACATTGTGCTTCAGGATGCAGACAGCCGGATTGAACTGCGGGACATCCGGAAGGGTCTGGTCATTCTGGCAGCCGGTCAGTCCAACATGGAGTGGCCGGTGCAGGACAGTCTGAATCAGGAAGAAATCATCCGCCGGCTTTCCGGCCGGGATATTTCCTGGCTCCAGGTTCCCCGGAATCTGTATCCCGGCCATGACTGCGGCGAGACCATGGCCTGGACCAGACTCACAGTGGACAATCTGGCGCAGGTCAGTGCCGTGGGAGTGCTGGCGGCTCTGGAAGTGGCAGAGCATACGGATGTCCCCATTGGCCTGGTGGGCTGCTACAAGGGCGGCTCCAGTGCGGCCAGCTGGGTGCCGGAGTCCGACCTGGCCCAGGATCCGGCGCTGGAGGCTTACTATGTCCATGCGTACTGGGCAGATATCCGGGAGCAGAGCGATGAAGAAGAGGACCGGCGGATTGCCGCGTTTGAACAGGAAGTGGCGGACTACAACCGGCGGTTTGAAGCCTTTGACAAAGCCCATCCGGAACTGACCAGAGCGCAGAAGAAGGACATTATGGGGCATACACCGTTTCCGGGGCCAAAGGGCAGAAAGGATTTTCTGCGTCCGGCGGGATTGTATATACCCATGTTTTCCAGACTGCAGGGTCTCAGACCGGATGTGCTGCTGTGGTATCAGGGGGAAGAAGACACCCGGTTCGCCAGGGGGTACAGCTCCCTGCTGTCCATGCTCCTGAAGCGGTGGCGTCATGATCTGGATTCTGCGGATCTGCCTGTGGTGATTGCCCAGCTGCCGGGCTATGCTGAGTATGATCCGGTCAAGGACTGGGGAACTGTGCGGCTGGCTCAGCAGGCAGTGGTGGATGCGGATGGACA
This sequence comes from uncultured Faecalibaculum sp., assembly GCF_910588395.1. Lineage (GTDB taxonomy): Bacteria > Bacillota_I > Bacilli_A > Erysipelotrichales > Erysipelotrichaceae > Faecalibaculum. Next base: position 52,997 of record NZ_CAJUPA010000016.1, read on the forward strand.
CTGCGGGCTGGTCTGTCTGCTGGATGCAGGGGACCATGAAAATATTCATCCCCAGGACAAAGCCATTCCCGGACAGCGGATGGGCCGCATGGCTGCCAGGCTGCTGGGGCTGATGGACTATCAGGATGGTCCCAGAGTCCTGCGCCGTCAGGGAAATACCCTGTGGTTTGATCAGATTCTGGAAAACGGCGAAGATCATCTGGAGTGGCAGGGAAGCTATGGCCTGGAAAACGATCCGGTCATCCTGATCCGCTCCGCTGCAGGGATCCCCGCCTTTCCCTTTGAAGACCGGGACCGGGAGGACTGAGATGTACAAGATTCTGATTGTGGAAGATGATCTGGTCATTGCCAGGAAAACAGCGCAGTTTCTGGAAACCTGGGGCTATGAGACGAGATTTGCAGAAGTGTTTGACCGGATCCTGGAAACGGTGGATGAATGGAATCCGGATCTGGTGATCATGGATGTGAATCTGCCGTACCGGAACGGATTCGAGTGGACCCGGCAGATCCGCCTGCACTCCAAAGTCCCCATTCTGTTTCTGTCCAGTGCCGATGATGCCATGAACATTGTCACGGCAGTGTCCCAGGGAGCGGATGACTACATGACCAAGCCATTCGATATGCAGGTGCTGGCGTTCAAGATCCAGGCCCTGCTGCGCCGGGCTTACGATTTTGCGGGCAAGACCCGGACACTGGAACACTGCGGACTCCGGTTTGACACCGACGAGAACACCATCACACTGGAGGGAAAGCAGGCGGAGCTGACCAGGAACGAAGCCCGGATCCTGCGGATGCTGATGGAGCGCAAGAACGTCATTGTCACCCGGGAGGATCTGATGGAAGGACTGTGGAAAACCGACTGCTACGTGGATGAAAACGCTCTGTCGGTGAATGTGAACCGGCTGCGGAAGAAGCTGGACTCCATTGGTGCGGCTGGATTCATCGAAACCAGAAAGGGCATCGGCTACCGGCTGTGTCAGGAGAGAACCTGAGCATCTGAGCTGTCAGAAATGGGGAAACCGGAGACAATGCCTGCAGGAGGACATGCAGTATGACAACATTTGCAGGGGTGCCTGTGACGCTGGAAGGTGTGCAGCTGAAACCGGGCGCGATCATGCCGGATTTCACGGTCACGGATGTGAATCTGGCTCAGATCGAACCGATGAAATCAGATGGCACCAAAATCATTCTTTCTGTTCCCAGTGCGGATACACCGGTCTGCTCCAGAGAGCTGGCCACATTCATGCATGCGCTGGAGGGCACGGATGTGCAGCTGATTTCCGTTTCCATGGATCTGCCCTTTGCGCTGAAGCGCTGGATGGATATGGAACAGAATGACAATCTGACCGCCACATCGGATTTTAAAGATCACAGCTTCGCGAAAGCCGCAGGTGTGCGGATGGCGGAAAACGGTCTGCTGGCAAGGGCTGTGTTCGTGGTGAATCCGGCGGGCGAGATCCTGTATGATGAGTACGTGGACGAAGTCACGCAGGAACCGGATTACAGCAAGGCGCTGAAAGCAGCCGGCATCACTCAGTAACCAGAATACAGAAGACAATGCCTGTCACCAGAGGGTGGCAGGTTTTTTTTGTGTGCCCGGCATGGCACATATCTGGGTGGTGAAAGTCCACTATGG